>JBKJZU010000232.1:0-3152 GCA_046715015.1 Micropepsaceae bacterium | reverse complement strand
CCAGCGAAGCGTTCGAAAAATTCCGCGGCACCGCGTGGATGCCGAAACCCTGCAACGGGTGCGACCGCGCCGAGATCGATTGGGGCGGCTGCCGCTGCCAAGCCTTTGCCATCACCGGCGAAGCCGCCGAAATCGATTCAGGTGCACAAGGCGAAGGATTTTCGTCGCGCGGCGGAATGATTCAACCGCCGATGCGGCGGAAGCGGTAGGTGCCCGCGCTTGATGCTGCGTCTGCTGTCGTCAGGTCGCGCATGCGGGTGTGTTCCGGCGATACGGCGCAGGCCGGGTCTGTGTTGGCGGCATTTCCGGTGATGGCAAAGGCTTGGCAGCGGCAGCCGCCCCAGTCGATCTCGGCGCGGTCGCACCCGTTGCAGGGTTTCGGCATCCACGCGGTGCCGCGGAATTTTTCGAACGCTTCGCTGGTTTCCCAAATTTCGCTCAGCGACTTGTCGCGCACGTTGTCGAACGTGAAGCCGGGGAGGGTCGCTGCGGCGTGGCAGGGGAGCGCGCGGCCGTCGGGTGTGACCACGATGACCTGACGGCCCCAGCCGCCCATGCAAGCTTTCGGACGTTCGGCGTAGTAGTCGGGGATCACGTGGTCGATGACGAGCGTGCCTTCGAGTGTCTTGCGCGCCTCTTCGACGAGCTTCGCGGCGGTGATGAAATCATCGCGTGTGGGCATCAGGTTCGCGCGGTTTGGGATCGCCCAGCCATGATATTGCACGTGCGCGACTTCCAAGCGGCCCGCGCCCCACTCGACGGCGAGGTCGATGATTGCGGGCAGGTCTTTGATGTTGCCGCGATGGATCACCGCGTTGATCGTGAGGGCGAGGCCTTCTTCCACGACGAGTTTTGCGGCTTCGCGTTTTGCTTTTGCGGCGCCTTTGTGGTGCGCGATCGCGTCGGCTTGGGTTGGGTCGGTGCCTTGGATCGAGATTTGCACGTGCTCGAGACCGGCGGCGCGCAGTTCCGTGAGGCGCTGGTTGCTCAAGCCGACGCCCGAGGTGATCAGATTCGTGTAGAGGCCCGCGAGGTGAGCCGCGTTGACCAGTTCGGCGATGTCTTTGCGGACAAGAGGTTCGCCGCCGGAGAGGTGCACATGCATGGCGCCTAGGGCAGCTGCTTCATCGAACACGCGCGTCCAGGTTTTTGTGTCGAGTTCTTGGCCGGAGCGGGTGAGTTCGAGCGGGTTCGAGCAATAAGGGCAGCCGAGCGGGCATCGGTGGGTCAGTTCGGCGAGGAGGCCGATCGGCGCGAGGTCGGTCACGGCTTCACGTAGCCTTTGTTCGTGAGGTCTTTGAGCAAGGCGTCGATGTCGGCGCGGATGTCGTCGGCGTTCGCCTCGTATTCCTTGGCGAGTGCTGCGGCGATTTCGGAGACGCGCTTTTTGCCGTCGAATTCGGCGACGATCGCCTGCGCAATGTCGTCGAGTTCAAGAATGCGTTCGGGGCCGAGCAGGACCGTGCCGCGCTTGGCGTCTTTGCGCAGCTTCACGCCGGGGGCGAGCTTTGGGGCGGGGTCCGTCATGGTTTGAACGCGCCCGGTGGGATCAAACCTGGGGTCACGTAAGCGAAGTGGAGTGCGTCGAGCATGGCCCAGAGGACATTGCATTTGAACGTGAGCGCGTCGAGGCAGAGCTGCTGTTCCTCGCGCGTGCGGGCCTGTTCGATGCAGTAGGTGAGCGCGAAGTCGGCGTCGCGCGGGGCTTGGGTCAGCCTTGCGCCAAAGTAGGCGAGCGTTTCCTTGGAGACGAAGTCGTAGCCGGCAAGCATGCCGTCGACGCGTTCGGCGATGATCTTGGGTGCGAACAATTCGGTGAGCGAGGAGGCGACGGCTTCGAGAACGCTCTTGTCGCGGACGAAGTGAACGTAGGCGTCGGCGGCGAAGATGGTCGCGGGAAGCACCGCATGCTCCGATGTCACCATTGCGCGGTCGAGACCTAAGCCGTCGGTCAGTTTCAGCCAGCGGGCGATGCCGCCATCGGTGCCGTCCGTGCCGTCGTGGTCTTCGATGCGCACGCGCCAGGTTGCGCGCAATTCGGGCGTGGCCAAGCGCGAGACGATGAGCGCGTCTTTGATCGGGATGCGCGATTGGTAGATGTAGCGGTTCAGCGCCCAGGCCTGTACCTGGCCCTTGTTCAGCTGGCCGTCGTGCAGCAGGCGGTGGAACTGATGGCGGTTGTGGTAGCGCTCGGCGCCGATCGCACGGAGGCGCGCTTCAAAGTCGGTGCGCGAGAGCAGGCTCACAACGCGATCCTCATGCCGTCTTCGGCGACGCGCCAGCCGGCTGCTTCGACCGCTTTGCGTTCGGACGCGGTGCGGTTCAGGACGGGGTTCGAGTTGTTGATGTGGATGAAGTAGCGGCGCTCGACTTTGACGTCGCGCAGGGCCGCGATCGCGTCCGTCATCGCGATGTGGCCCATGCGGTGTGCGGTCTTCTGGCCCTCGCCGGAGCGGATCATCTCATCGTCCGTGTACATTGTGCCATCGAAGAACAGGATGTCCGCGCCGTCAATCGCCTGTGCGATCTCAGGCGTTGCTTCGGCGCAGGACGGCAGGAAGACGACTGATTTTCCGGCGGTGTCCGTTAGCCGCAGTCCGATGGAGGCGCCCGCTGCGGGACCGATGCCTTCGATCCGTTCGAGATAGAGCGGCGGCTTGCCGGGCGCGGGGAAGGCTTCGACGGTGAGGCCGGGTAGAAGTTCGGTGGGCGCGCTGGCTAGCTGCTTGCGAGCGACGAGGGCAGGGTCGAGCACGCCGAAGAGCGCGTTCGCTTCGATCACCTTCGACACGTAGGCGGTGGCCCAGAGCGTCAACGGCTGGCGCTCGCGGAGCGTGAGAAGGCCGGTGAGTGCGTCTACGTCCGCGCCGGTCAGCGCGACCGCTTTGATGGGAGATGAGCGCAGCCCCGTTTGCGGGTGCAACTCGGGGGTTGCGATGATCTGCTGGCGGATGTCGGGCGAGGCGTTGAGCAGCAGCCAATTCTCGCCGTCGGCGGAGACGGCGAGGCTTGCTTGCGTTTGTTTGGGGCAGTTCGGATCGCCGGCGAAAGCGCGGGCGTTGTTCGGGCTCGCTGCATTCCATTGCGGGAAGCCGCCGCCGGCGGCGGCGCCGAGCACGATGATCTTCATGAGGAGAAGGCGGCCCTAGGCC
>JBKJZU010000231.1:0-3770 GCA_046715015.1 Micropepsaceae bacterium | reverse complement strand
TTTGCGGCGATTAACCTATACTCGCTCGATCACATCGCTCGTTGGTCATTTAGTGGGGCCAAACACATGCGCAATGCAGGGACAGGTCTAGCAATCGGAGTAGCGATCGGGGGCGCTATCGGCGTTGCGATCGGCAACGGCGGCGTCGGCATCGCGATCGGCGTCGCACTAGGTGTCGCGTTCGGCGCGGCCACGTCCAACGACAAGAAGAGCTGAGCGCTTATCCCTTCGCGCTCGCGCGCGCGATTGCCTCCATGATCAGCGTCTCGGCGGCCGGCGCATCGACCCAGTCGCCGAGTTTCGTCCACTTCCCTGGTTCCAGGTCCTTGTAGTGCTGGAAGAAGTGCGCCGTCTGATCGCGCAAGATCGGCGGCAAATCGCGGTACGACTGCACGCCCGCATAAAACGGATGCAGCGCGTCGACCGGCACGGCGAGTATTTTTTCGTCCTCGCCCGCTTGATCCGTCATGATCAGCGCGCCCACTGGGCGGCAGCGGATCACCGCGCCCGCCACCACCGGCACCGGCGCGATGACCAGCACGTCGATCGGATCGCCGTCGAGCGAGAGCGTGTGCGGAATGAACCCATAGTTCCCCGGGTAGTACATCGCCGTATGCAAGAACCGGTCGACGAACAGTGTCCCCGACGCCTTGTCCATCTCGTACTTCACCGGCACGCCGCCGAAGGGAATCTCGATCAGCGCATGCAAGTCCTTCGGCGGATTGCGCCCCGGCGTAATCTTCGAAAGGTCCATGTCTTTGCGCCTTCTCTTTCTTTCGCGGCGTCGCGTCGATCCGTTCTCTTCTACCCCTGAGACGATCCGTCCCAAAGTCGCGCAAATCCGTCATGTTGCGCCGCAATGGGGGCTATGGTAGACCCCGGCCGCGGCGTCGCCGGGGGTGGAATTCGCGCCGACCCCGAACGCAAAAACTGTCGCAAATTCAATGGCTTAAGCCTCGCCCTCTGCTGGGCGTTTTCAAGGCTTGGGCAAGCCTTTGTTGGAGCCTCATCGTGGCAAGCGAAAACGTTTCCGTTGCGGGTCTGGCGGGCCGGTATGCGACCGCTTTGTTCGAACTCGCAAACGAAGCGAAAGCGCTCGACGCCATCGCGTCCGATCTGTCGCGCCTGAGAGCCCTCATCGAAGGCAGCGCCGACCTTGCCCGCCTCGTTCGCTCGCCCGTCTTCTCGCGTGAGGAACAAGGCAAGGCAATCGACGCCGTCTTGGCGCGCCTGAACGTGAACACGCTCACGAGGAACTTCATCGGCCTGCTTGCGCAAAAGCGCCGTCTGTTCGCGCTCACCGGAATTGTTTCCGCGTTCGAAGCGCTCGTCGCCCATCAAAAGGGTGAAATGACGGCGGAGGTGACAAGCGCGCAACCGCTGAAAGCCGAACAACGCACCGCTCTTGTGGGCACGCTGAAAGACGCGATGAAGCGCGAGATGCGCTTGACCGAACGCGTCGACCCAACCCTTCTCGGCGGACTGATCGTCAAGGTCGGTTCGCGGCAAATCGACTCATCACTCAAATCGAAACTCGCGCGTCTCGAACGCGCGATGAGAGGCGCTTAAAGAACATGGACATCCAAGCCGCAGAAATTTCCGCGATCCTGAAAAGCCAGATCAAGAACTTCGGCGCCGAAGCCGAAGTCTCCGAGATCGGTCAGGTTCTCTCCGTCGGCGACGGCATCGCGCGCATCCACGGCCTCGACAAGGTGCAGGCCGGCGAGATGGTGGAGTTTCCGGGCGGCATTAAGGGCATGGCGCTGAACCTCGAAACCGACAATGTCGGCGTCGTGATCTTCGGCAACGACCGCGACATCAAAGAAGGCGACACGGTAAAGCGCACGGGTTCGATCGTTGACGTGCCGGTGGGCAAAGGCCTGCTCGGCCGCGTCGTCGATCCGCTGGGCCAACCGCTCGATGGCAAGGGTCCGATCCAATCGACCGAACGCCGCCGCGTCGACGTGAAGGCGCCGGGCATTATTCCGCGCCGCTCGGTGCACGAACCGATGCAGACCGGCTTGAAGTCGGTGGACTCGCTCATCCCGATCGGCCGCGGCCAGCGCGAACTCATCATCGGCGACCGCCAAACCGGCAAGACCCCCATCGCACTCGACACGATCATCAATCAGAAGTCCGTCAACGCGACCGGCGACGAAAAGCAAAAGCTCTATTGCATCTACGTCGCCATCGGGCAGAAGCGTTCGACTGTGGCCCAGATCGTCAAGACGCTCGAGCAATTCGGCGCGATGGAATACACGATCGTCGTCGCCGCGACCGCGTCCGATCCGGCGCCCCTGCAGTTCTTGGCGCCGTTCGCCGGCTGCACGTTCGGCGAATTCTTCCGCGACAACGGCATGCACGCCGTCATCATCTATGACGACTTGTCGAAGCAAGCGGTCGCTTACCGCCAGATGTCGCTCTTGCTGCGCCGCCCGCCGGGCCGCGAAGCCTACCCGGGCGACGTGTTCTATCTCCACTCTCGTTTGCTGGAACGCGCTGCGAAGTTGAACGAGGCGAACAAGGGCGGCTCGCTCACCGCGCTCCCCATAATCGAAACGCAGGCGAGCGACGTCTCGGCTTACATTCCGACGAACGTCATCTCGATCACAGACGGGCAGATCTTCCTTGAAACCGAACTGTTCTATCAGGGCGTTCGCCCTGCGGTGAACGTCGGCATCTCGGTCTCGCGCGTCGGTTCGTCGGCCCAGATCAAGGCGATGAAGCAGGTCGCCGGTACGATGAAGTCGGACCTCGCGCAGTATCGCGAAATGGCCGCCTTCGCGCAGTTCGGCTCCGACCTCGACGCCGTGACGCAGCGCTTGCTGAACCGCGGTTCGCGTCTGACGGAGCTGTTGAAGCAACCGCAATTCGCGCCGTTTCCGGTCGAAGAGCAAGTCATCTCGATCTACGCCGGCACGCGCGGCTATCTCGACAAGCTCCAGGTCGCCCAGATCGGCAAGTTCGAACTCGAACTGCTGCAATCGATCCGCGCCGGCCACAAGGATCTGCTCGAGGGCATTCGCAAGGAAAAGGCGCTGACGCCCGATCTCGAGGCCAAGCTGAAGTCGATCCTCGAAAACTTCTCCAAGAGCTTCGTGTAAACCCGATGCCGAGCTTAAAGGACCTCCGCAACCGTATCGCCAGCGTGAAGTCTACGCGCAAGATCACGCGCGCGATGCAGCTCGTCTCGGCCTCCAAGCTGAAGCGCGCGCAAGAAGCGGCGGAGGCAGCGCGCCCCTACGCTGAAAAGATGCAGGGCGTTCTCGCAAACCTCGCGGCGGGCATCGCGGGCCAAGCAGGCGCGCCGAAGCTGCTCGCCGGCACCGGCCGCGAAGACAACCATTTGCTCGTGGTGATGACGGCCGACCGCGGTCTTTGCGGCGGCTTCAACACGAACATCGTGAAGCTCGCGCGCCAGCACATCCAGGCGCTGCAACGTGAAGGTAAGAAGGTCAAAATCCTCTGCGTCGGCCGCAAGGGCCGCGATCAGCTGAAGCGAAATTTCGCCAGCCTGATCATCGGCACGGTCGAACTCAGCGGCATCCGCCGCTTGGGCTTCACCCACGTGCAGCCGATTGCAAAGCAAGTGCTCGATCGTTTCGACGCCGGCGAAGTCGACGTGGTGACGCTCTTCTACGCCCGCTTCAAATCGGTGATCAGCCAGATCCCGACCGCGCTGCGCCTGATCCCGGCCGAAGTGCCGAAGGGCACGAAGACGGCCGACCTCAAGGGGGGCGCTTACGAATACGAGCCGGACGAACAAGACA
>JBKJZU010000230.1:0-3850 GCA_046715015.1 Micropepsaceae bacterium | reverse complement strand
GTGCGCGACTTCTTCGGGGTCGAACTCTCGATCGACACGTGGGGCAAGGAAGACGGCATCGCGGAAGAAGAGATCATCGAGCGGATCACGAAGGCGGCCGACAGCCGCGCCGAGGAACGCCTGCGCGGCGCGCCGGCGGAGGCCGTGAACCAAATCGAGCGCGCGGTGTTGTTGCAGACGCTGGACCACGAGTGGCGCGAACACCTGGTCACGCTGGAACACTTGCGACACACGATCGGCTTGCGCGGTTACGGCCAGCGCGACCCGTTGAACGAGTACAAGACCGAGGCGTTCCTGCTGTTCGAAAGTCTGCTCGCGCAGGTCCGCCAGCAGGTGACGAAGCAGTTGATGCACGTGCAGATTCAGTTGGAAGCGCCGCCGCTGGACGAGCGCGCGCTGCCGCAGATGCAGGCGATGCACATCAACCCGGACACCGGCGAGAACGAGTTCGACGACCCGGATTTCGGGCCGCGTACGAACGCGCCGCGGCTTGCAGGACGGCCGGTGCCAATGAACCCGAACGATCCGCAGACGTGGGGTAAAGTCTCGCGCAACGCGCCCTGCCCGTGCGGCTCAGGCAAGAAGTTCAAGCAGTGTCACGGGTCGTTGTAGCCTAACGCGGTCGATCGCCTTCGACGGTCACGCGGTGCATCTCGCGCCGGTGGCCGTGGTAGTCGTTGAGCGCGTAGTGCTGTGCGCAGCGGTTGTCCCAGAACGCGACCGAGTTTTTGCGCCATTGGAAGCGGCAGGTGAATTCCGGCTTGGCGCAATGCTCGTAGAGCCAGCGTAGCAGCGGGCGGCTTTCTTCTTTCGTCCAACCCTCGAAGCGCTGCGTGAAGCCGATGTTGACGTAGAGCGTCTTGCGGCCGGTCTCGGGGTGCGTGCGGACGACCGGGTGGATCATCTCCGCTTTCGCATCGTCCGAGGTTTTCGGTTTCATCGAGCGCTGATCGTTGTGGCGGTTCGCCTCGCTCATGCCGTCGACGCCGTACTGAGCGTTCGCCGAGTGTACGGCGTTCAGGCCGTCAAGCGTGCGCTTCATTCCGGCCGACAGCGCGTCGTAGGCGAGGTATTGGTTGGCGAACATCGTGTCGCCACCGGCGGGCGGGACTTCCTTCGCGTAGAGCACGCTGCCCAGCGGCGGCTTTTCGAAGAACGTCATGTCGGAATGCCAGCCGCCGCCGAAGTTGATCTTGTCGTCCTTCTCCTTAAAGACGCGCATGACCTCAGGGTGGCCCTCGATCGAGGCTGCGAAAGGATGGATCGAGATCGGGCCGAAGCGGCGGGCGAAGGCGATCTGCTGTTCGGGCGTCATCACCTGATCGCGGAAGAAGATCACACAGTGGTCGAGCAACGCCTTGTGCACCGTGGCGAACGCGTCGTTGCCGAGGGCCACGCCCAGATCGACGCCGGAAATCTCCGCGCCGAGCGCGCTCGTCAGGCGGGTGACCGTGATGCCGTTGCTCATGCTAGTCGCGTCCCTTCGTTGGCCCTTGAGCCTATGGCAGCTTCCGCTTGTTGAAAAGGTAACTTGCGCGGGACGCGATCCAGGTCTCCAATCGCTAAGCAAGAGACTGGAGGCGCCGCAATGTCCCAACCCATTCCGTTCAAGGTCGAGATTTCGCAAGCGACGATCAACAAGATCATGGAGCGCGTGCGCGCGTTCGAATGGCCGGACGCGCCGGTCGGCGGCGGATGGGCTTACGGCGCCGAACTTTCGACTATGAAGGAGATCGTGGAGTATTGGCTGCACGGCTACGACTGGTTTCGCGAGCAAGAAGCGCTGAACCGGCTACCGCATTTCAAGGCGCGGGTGCGCGACCTCGACATCCATTTCATTCATCTGAAATCGAACGCGCCGAAGCGGCGGCCTTTGATCATCAGTCACGGTTGGCCGGGATCGATCGTCGAGTTTCTGAACGTGATCGAGCCGCTGGCACAGCCGCAGAAGCACGCCGGTAAGATCACCGATGCGTTCGACGTAATCGTGCCGTCGCTGCCGGGCTATGGATTTTCGGACAAGCCCACGAAGCCGATGAGCCCGCGCACGGTTGCCGGCTACTTCGACGAACTGATGACGGGCACGCTCGGCTACTCCGACTACATCGCGCAAGGCGGCGATTGGGGTTCGTCGGTGTCGGGATGGTTGGGTTATGAGGGGCGCGGCTGTAAGGCGGTGCACCTGAACATGCTGGGCTGGCGCTCGCCTGGCGTCGTCGCCGAGACCGAGGAAGAAAAGCAAGCCGAGAAACTGTTCCAGATGCTGTTCGACGTGGAGGGCGCCTATTTCCGGCTGCAGTCGACGAAGCCGCTGACGCTGGCCTACGGAATGATGGATTCGCCGGTCGGCGCGGCCGCGTGGATCATCGAGAAGTTCAAAGGCTGGTCCGACCTTGATGACGGGAAGCTTGAGAGCGTCTACACGAAGGATCAGTTGCTGACGAACATCATGCTCTATCTCGTCACGCGCACGTTCGGCACGGCGACATGGATGTATCGCGGCTTGTTCGAGGACGCAGGCGGCAAACCCGTGCCGCCAAAGACGCGCGTCGAGAAACCGGTTGCGATCGCGCGGTTTCCCGTCGACCTCATCCCCTTCCCGCCGCGTTCGATGGTGGAGAAGCATCTGAACGTTGTGCGCTGGACGGAGTTCAAGCGCGGCGGTCACTTCGCAGCGATGGAACGGCCTCAGGATTTCATCGAAGACGTGCGCGCGTTCGGGCGGGAGATGGACGCCCTGTGAAGCCGTTCAAGGTTGCTGCTCCGCAGAACGCTGTCGATGATTTGAAGGCGCGGCTTGAGCGGGTGCGTTGGCCGAATGAGCCAGCTGGCAACGCGGCCTGGGATTGGGGGACGAACCTTTCCTATATGCAGCGGCTGATCGCGTATTGGCGCGACGCGTTCGATTGGGGGCGGGCTGAGGCGGAGCTGAACCGCTTTCCGCAGTTCACCGTCGATCTTACGGCGGCCGGTGAGACGCACACCGTCCACTTCATCCACGAGAAAGGTTCCGGGCGGAAGCCATTGCCGTTGATCCTGACGCACGGGTGGCCGTCGACCTATCGCGAATTCTTGGATGTCGTTGAGCCTCTTGCGCATCCGGAGCGTTTTGGCGGCAACGCCGAAGACGGGTTCGACGTCGTCGTGCCGTCGCTGATCGGGTTTGGGTGGTCATCGAAGCCCGCCACGCCGATCGGACCTGCTGCGATGGCGGAGCTTTGGCATTGGCTGATGCACGATGTGTTGGGCTACGAGCGCTATGCGGCGCAAGCGGGGGACTGGGGGAGCTTCGTCACCTCGCGCCTGGCGTTGCAGCATCCGGAATGCGTGGCCGCCATCCATCTGACGATGCTGCCGCTCAGGCCATATCTGAAACACACGTCACAGCCGCCTATCACAGCCGAAGAAGCGGCGTGGATCGAGACGATGAAGGCGTGGTGGGCTCAGGAGGAAGGCTATCGTTCGATCCAATCGACGAAGCCGATGGCGCTTGCGTTCGGTTTGATGGATTCGCCGGTGGGATTGGCGGGGTGGCTTGCCGACAAATATTGGCGGCTTGGCGATACGCGCAAGGATCATCCTTACGAGGGGATGGAGGCGCGCTTTCCGATGCACACGATGTGCACGCAGCTTTCGCTCTATTGATTCTCAGGCACGATCAACTCGGCGAACATGCTCTACAAGGCGGGACCGGCGGAACGGAGCGCGCTGCTCAAGCCCGGTGAGCGCGTGACGGTGCCGACCGCCTATTCCGACTATCCGATGGACGTGCTGCCGCCGACGCCGGAGTCGTGGGGCCGGCGTGGCTACAACATCGTGCGCTGGCGCGAGATGAAAGCCGGCGGCCACT
>JBKJZU010000229.1:0-4853 GCA_046715015.1 Micropepsaceae bacterium | reverse complement strand
CTCTCCCGCGTGGCAGGGGGAGGGACGACGCATCTGCAACGCTGCACCAAGCGCGTCGTAGTTTGCGTATTGCGCGAATGCCATGTCGGGTCCTCGTCAAGTGTCTGTTGGAGGCGACACTAACCTTGAGCCCAGAGGCTGTCACCAGCATCGGCACGCCCGAGGGATCGACGGCGAGCCAATGACGCCGTAATGTCATGATGAGGTCGGGCACTTGGCCCGCTCGAACACCGGAGATAAGCGTCATGGCCAAAGGTCAAATGCGCAGCAATCGCGAAAAGAAGAAACCGAAGACGAGCACGAAGGGGAAAAAAGGCGCGCCGGCACCGAACCAACCCTTCGCCGCTAAACCAGAACCGCCGCGCGCAAATAAATAAAGAAATAGCGTCATCTTCCCCCGCGTGGCAGGGGGAGGGACGACGATCTGCAACGCTGTACCAAGCACGTCTGTTAGACACGCTCGGGCAGGAAGTGGTTATCTGCTCTCGCTATGAAGCGGGGAGGAGCAGACCTCAATGAGCAACGGGCTTCTGGTCACGCCCGGCTACGTGCGCACGATGGCGGCCTATAATTCGGAGATGAACCGCAGGATCTACGAGGCCGCGGGACGGCTCTCCGACACGGAGCGCAAGCGCGAGCAGGGCGCGTTCTGGGGTTCGATCCACGGCACGCTCAACCATCTCCTGTGGGCTGATCGCATTTGGATGTCGCGTTTCGATGGCTGGCCGCCGCCGGACGTGCCGACGAAGGAAAGCGCCGCGACGATCGCGGACTTCGTCACGTTGAAGGCGGAACGCGAGGCCGCCGATGCGAAAATCGAAGCCTGGGCCGCGAACGTGACTGAGGCCTGGCTCGCCGAGGATCAGGTATGGTTCTCAGGCGCCGCGCAGCGCGAGCTCCGCATGAAGCGCCATTTCCTCATGATGCACTTCTTCAACCACCAAACCCACCACCGCGGCCAAACCCACACCATGATCACCGCCGCCAACGAACGCACCGGCGACACCGACCTCTTCCTCTTGATGCCGGTGCTGATCGCGGCTGGCGTGATTTAGCAGTCCGCCTGTTGCCAACCCTAGAAAGTGCCCATGACGCTCGAAATCGGTCTTTGCCTCGGCGTCCTGGTGACGGCCGTCGGATTGTTCGCCTGGGATAGAATTCCGGCAGACGTGGTCGCGCTGGGCGTCATGCTCGCTCTGATCGCCTTCGGTCTGCTTGCGCCCGCCCAAGCGTTCGCGGGCTTCTCGAGCGACACGGTGCTGATGATCTTGGGTCTGCTGATCATGACGGCTGGGCTCGCACAAACCGGCGTGGTCGATTTCGCGGGCCGTCAACTGGTCAAGAAGATCGGGCGGAACGAAGCCTACACGCTGCCGGCCATCATGATCTCGGTGGCGCTGCTGTCGGCTTTTATCAGCAACACGGCGGCAACCGCCTTCTTCATTCCGATGGTGCTGGGCTTGGCGGCGAAGTTGAACGTCAGCCCGTCGAAATATCTGCTTCCTCTGGCGTTCGCGTCGATCATAACCAGTTCCGTCACGCTCATCAGCACGTCGACCAACGTTGTCGTCAGCGATCTGATGACGCGTCAGAACCTGCCGCCCATGGGCATGTTCGAACTCGCGCCGGTCGGAATCCCGATCGCGGTTCTTGGGCTCTTGTACATGTGGTTCATCGGCGTGCGAATGATGCCTGAGCGTTCGCGCGAAGCCTCGCTCGAAGACATCGGGGAGCGCGCCTATCACAGTGAACTCGTCGTGTTGCCGGGCTCTCCACTCATCGGCAAACGCGTTGCGGACACGAGGCTCGGCGAGAGTTCGGGTTTGCGGGTCACCAGCATCCTTCGTGACAGCATACGCCTCAGTGTTCCGACTGCAGACGTCGTGCTGCAGGCCGGCGACGACTTGAACATCACCGGCAAAAGGGCCGACGTGCTTACGATCAAAGAGATCGACGGGATCGAAATCCGCGCCGACGTCCATCACGCCGACGAAGAAACGCCGAACGAGGACCATTCCATCGTCGAGGGTGCGCTGTTGCCGAATTCGCCCCTGATCGGCGCGACGCTAAGCAGTGCGGAATTCAAAGATCGCTATGGCTTGCAGGTTCTGGCCATCAACCGCGGCAGGACGGCGATGGGGCAGAGGCTTAGCCGTGTCGCGCTGCGCTTGGGCGACGTCCTGCTGTTGCAAGGCAGCCCGGCAAACATCAAGGCGCTCGAACAAGGCAATCTGTTCAGCATCTTCGGCGGGATCAACCACCAGCGGCTGAACGTCGAGCGGGCGCCACTAGCGGCGGCGATCTTCGCGTTGGCGCTGACGATTGCGACGTTGAAGATCTTGCCCCTGACCGTCGCGGTCCTGGGCGGTGCATTCTTCATGTTGCTGACGCGGTGCATCGCGCCTGAGGAGGCGTATCGTCAGATCGAGTGGAAGGTGCTGATTCTCATCGGCGCGCTCTTCTCGTTGGGCGCCGCGATGGACACGACCGGGACGGGGCGTTTCCTGGCGCAACAGCTGGTGGAACTGGCGGGAGATCAGCCGCCGTGGGTGATCCTGACCGGCTTCTTTGTACTGACGCTGGCGCTCACACAGCCGATGTCGAACCAAGCGGCGGCGATTGTGGTCATTCCGATCGCGATTGCGACGGCGCAGACGATGGAGTTGAACCCGCGCACCTTTGCAATGATGGTCGCCGTCGCTGCGAGCTGCTCGTACCTAACGCCGCTCGAGCCGTCTTGCCTGATGGTCTATGGACCCGGGCGCTACAAATTCTCCGACTTCTTCAAAGTCGGATTGCCGCTGACGTTGATAATCTACGTCATAGCTATTGTGCTGGTACCGATCGTCTGGCCGATTTGAGCGTGTTTTTTGCCTGCGACTTCGCGCGCCCCCACGTGAGTCGATTTCAAAACTCATAGAGACCGAGGCTGGTAAATATATAAGGGGGCAGCATGGACAGCATACACAATTCCCGGGCATAGCGTTAGTGCACGGAAATGCTACTGCTCATTCCGTTCTTGGCACAATCCTTGTGCGTCTCACGCGCGTCGCCGCCAGAAACCGCACCTTCACGGCCTCAAATAACCGCGGCGGCAGCGTGCCATAAACGATGGTCGACTGATCACCGCTCGGCAGGCGGCGAAGATCGGGACCGGGCCAGATGAAGCGGTTGGCTTCGTCGATCACGATCCATGAGCGTTCCGCATCGAGTCCAAGCCGCTGCTTCACCACCGCGGGGATTTCGACCGCCAGCTCTTTCGTCTTCGGCTCGACATGCGTGACCGGCAACACGGTCACACGCTCGCGCCCGTCCGCATCTGCAACGGCGAGAATAACTGCGCAGGGGCGGTCCTTCGCGCCTTCCTCGCGGCCCTCTTCGTGTTCGGCATGCCAAAGGTAAGAGTAGCGCACCACCAAGCCGGGATGCGGCTTCGGAAGGCTCACGCCTTCCAATCTTTGAGTTCGGCGTCGAGGTGCGCGTACTCATCCGGCACCTTCGCTGCGGCGATCGCGTTGAGGTCGTCATCGCTGAAGTCCTCTGCGCGCAACACTTCGCGGTCGCGCCGCTTCAGCCGCGCGTATTCCTCCGCCGACAGCATCACAATTTCATCCTGACCGTGATTGCGCACCATCACCGGGCGCTGCAGAGCCTTGCGCTTCCAAAAGGCAAAGCGGCGCTGCACGTCGGTCGCCTCTGCTTTGTCTGTCTTCATCAGCCTCGCTCCAGAGACCAGCACAATATACAAAAAATACGAAAATTACAATAGAGGGTTGAAGTTATTGTTTTTAAGGGGAAATGCGCGGTTGGGGCTCAACTTATGTGGGGGCGCAAGGGCAGGGCGGCCACTGGCGAACGCTTCCAAGCGCCGCCTCCCCCGAGACCAGCGTAGCCCCTGCGTCCAGCTACCCGCACCGACTGAGCCCGCGCCCAACGGCCGGTGTCGATCAATCTGATCGTCACCACGCCGACGATGGACGTGAAGTCCAAACGCGTGAGCGCGACCGAAGCCGCGCTCACGATAAGCCAATGAAGTAGTGAAGGGCCTAGGAAGCCGTCGCCGAGGCACCGCGCTTGCGCGATGTCGTGGTTTGCTTGCCGCCGTCCGCGATCATGCGACGCGCATGGCCGACGCCCAGATAGCCGCCGCCGATCGCGCCCGCCGCGCCGACGATCAGCGCAAAGAAGCTCCAGAGCGCCGCTTGCGCCGCCGCTTCTTTCTCCGCGTCCGTCAGCACTTGGCCGGCCGTCGTCGTGCCACGGGCCAACGGTCCGCCGACGCGCGACGAGAACGCCGAACCGCTTGCCAAACCGAGCACCAACACGCCGATGATCAGCGTCGTCGCACCCCAACTCAGGAAGCCTTGGAAGCTTCCTTCGATGCGGTCGACGGAGGGGTAGGAACCCGCGACCCAACCGGCAGTCCAGCCGCCGGCGAACGAGCTCGCGATGCCCGTCACGGCCCACCACGCATAAGCGCCCCACGCGACGGTCTCGCCGCTCAACGCGTCGCCGCGCGCCGCGTCGAACGAAGCACCAAGACCGGCGCCGAGCAGCGTCAGCAACACTTGTCCCGTCAACGCAACGATCACGCCAGCCACAACTGCGCCCCAGTGAACTTCACCGGTGGTCACGCCGTCGCCGT
The DNA here is from genome assembly GCA_046715015.1 of Micropepsaceae bacterium. Taxonomy (GTDB): domain Bacteria; phylum Pseudomonadota; class Alphaproteobacteria; order Micropepsales; family Micropepsaceae; genus SZUA-430. The sequence goes on along the minus strand of JBKJZU010000229.1, from coordinate 208 downwards.
CCAAAAACGTCTGTAGTCGCGAAGCCATGAGTCTCTCCCATTCATGCAGTTACGCAAAAAGCCCAGGCGCTAACGCGCGCACAAATCTCACCTGAAGAACAAGAAGATCAGCAGCAAGATCGGAAGCGGAACGCCAATAAGCCAAAGCAAAATATACTTCATCATACAGTCCCTCTCATTCGGGGTGTGTCGTTGCGTAACGCGAGAC
>JBKJZU010000228.1:0-4085 GCA_046715015.1 Micropepsaceae bacterium | reverse complement strand
CGCCTCGATGAAGCCAAGCGCGATGTTCATTCGGTCGATGTCGGTCAGTTCGATCTTTCCGCGTTCAACAGCGAAGGCGATGCGGTGGCCGAGGTGCTTTGTCAGCACTGTGAGCAAGCGCTCGGTCTTTTGCGGTTCGACGGCCATGCGGTGGACGTCTTGCGCTTCGCGCACGATCTTCGGCGTGTAGCAAAGGTTGATCGTCGGCCACCAAGCCAGGTCGGCGAAGATCGAGCGTGGCATCGGCAGTTGCTTGTCGATCAACTCGGTGCCGAGGCCGAGCTCCGGCATCACCGTGCGCATACTCAGATTGCGGTCGAAGTCCGTGCCGCCGACGCGCACGCCGGTGTTGGCCAGGATATCGTTCTTGCGGTCGGCGCTGCGGCGGCGATCGGGTCCGATGCGCACGACAGAGAAATCGGAGGTGCCGCCGCCGATGTCGGCGACCAGGATCGTTTCTTCGCGCGCGGCGGTGAGTTCGTATTGCGCTGCGGCTGCGACGGGTTCGTAAACGAACGAGACGTCCTTGTACCCTGCTTGGCGGGCGAGTTCGGCGAGGCGCGTTTCGGCGCGCCGGTCGGCGGCGTCGTCACCTTCGACGAAGCGTACCGGGCGACCATGGACGACGGCATCGATCGGACCGCCGACTGCTTCTTCCGCTTTGCCCTTCAAATGACGCGAGAACATCGCGATCACGTCGGTAAGCGGTATTGAGCGCCGTGAGAGCGCCGTGCGTTCGTTGATCAGCGTGGTCGAGAGGATCGTCTTCAGGCCGCGCATGAGACGGCCGTCATTGCCGCTGACGTAGGCGTCGACGGCATTGCGGCCGTAGAGCGGTTTGTCCTGCTCCGTAAAGTCGAAAAAGACGGCGGACGGGATCATCGCCTCGCCGTTCTCGACTGGTGCCAAGATCGCGTTGTTGCCTTTGACGATGCCGATCGCCGAGTTGGAGGTGCCGAAGTCGAAGCCTGCCGCGCGCATGTTTTCCGTGTCCCCGTTGGTTGAAAAGGGACACCCACTTAGTACCTAAGAAACGCGCTTGCCAGTCTGTTTCTTTTGGCTAAAATCGAGGAGCCAATACGGATGCGACGGCGCTAGTCGAGCACCAATTCGGTCTCCCGAAATCCTTGAAGATAAAGCGCGGCGCTAAGATCGCTGTGGTCGAGGCGCGCGTTGGCGGCTTCCGCGACGACCGGCTTTGCGCGGTAGGCGATGCCGAGGCCCGCCGCCGTGATCATGCCAAGGTCGTTCGCACCGTCGCCGATCGCGAGCGTCTCTTTCATGTCGATGCCGCCTTCATGCGCCAGCGCGACGAGCGACTGCAGTTTGGCGTCGCGGCCCAAAATCGGTTCGCGAACGGTGCCGGCCAGCTTGCCGTCTTCGATGCCGAGTTCGTTCGACTTGTGCGTGGCGAATCCCGCAGCGTCGGCGACGCGGGAGGTGAAGAACGTGAAGCCGCCGGAGATGAGAGCGGTTTTGGCTCCCGCCTCGGTCATCGTACGCACGAGGATCCGAGCGCCGTCGTTCAGGCGCACGCGTTCCTTGAATACGCGGCCAAGCGTTGCCTCGGGCAGACCCTTGAGCAGCGCCACGCGCTCGCGGAGCGCGCTCTCGAACGGGATTTCGCCGCGCATCGAGCGCGCGGTGATCGCCGCGATTTGCGGTTTGATGCCGGCGAAGTCCGCGATCTCGTCGATGCACTCGCAGCCGATGATCGTCGAGTCCATGTCGGCGACCAGCAGGCGTTTGCGGCGGTGTGCGTTCGCGACGACGTTGGCGTCGACTTTATGACCGGTGAGCGCGGCGCGGGCCGCGGTCAGAATTCCGGCGTCGATGGCGCGAAACTCGCAGGCGGTTCCCGGCGAAAGCCAATGCGGCGTTGCACCAACGACGTTCGACGCCGCCGTTACAGCATCGTCATGCAACTCCCCGAGCGCGGCGGTCAAAACCAGCGTATGATTCATGGGCGCTTTGCTTTGCGTGTCGCAGGAGTTCGAGTGGCCGGACCGGATGCCGTTCTTATTGCAGGGCCTACCGCCAGCGGCAAGTCGGCGCTGGCGCTGAAGGTTGCGCGCGACTACGGCGGCGCGGTGATCAACGCGGACGCGATGCAGATCTATCGCGAGTTGCGTGTGCTGTCGGCGCGGCCGGCTGCGGCGGAAGAGGCGGAAGCGCCGCATTACCTCTATGGGTTCGTGAGCGCGTTCGAGCCGTTCTCCGTTGGGCGGTGGCTCGACGCGGCGCGTGCCGCACTCGACGACGTGCGCGCGAAGGGGCTCACGCCGATCGTTGTGGGCGGCACGGGACTTTATTTCGCGGGGTTGCTCGACGGGCTTTCGCCGATCCCGGAAATCCACGCGTCGATCCGCGTCGAGGCGCGGCAGAAACTCGCCGAACTCGGGAATGAGCGATTTCATGCGGCATTGGCGGCGCGCGACCCGGTGATGGGTGCGCGGCTTAAGACGGGCGACAGCCAGCGGCTTGTGCGCGCGTGGGAAGTGATCGAGGCGACGGGGCAATCGCTTGGTGAATGGCAGGCCTTGAAGGGCGAGCCGGTACTCACCGGCGATCTCGCGCGCTTCGTGCTGAAGCCCAATCGCGATTGGCTGATCGAACGGATCGGGCGGCGGTTTCATCAGATGATGGAGCAAGGCGCACTCGATGAAGCGCTCGCCTTGCGCGGCATCAGCGGCGATCTGCCGGCCGCGCGCGCTCTCGGTGTGCCGTCGTTGCTCGCGCATTTGGAGGGGCGGCTCACACTCGAACATGCGGTCGAGCAAGCGATCACGCAGACGCGCCAGTATGCGAAGCGGCAGATGACGTGGTTCCGGCACCAGATGCCGGACTGGCGCTTGATCGAGCGCAGCAGCGTCGAGGAAGCGGCGCCTGCAATTGCGGAATTGCTGGAGTAGGCGGGCCTTGACGCGGTGCAGCATGATCGGTTAGAGATTCTGTAATAATGTTGCTGGAAACTGCCGATATGCGGAATTTTGTGCTTGTAATTCGCTGCGCCGCTGAGCCCGTGACCTAATAAGGGTCGTGGCAAGGCGGCGTGTCCGAGGGCCCGACGGGCCCTTTTCTTTTGGCTGATGAGCATTGCGAGTTGAGACGATGAGTGGACCACAAGACCCGACCGGCGCCGAAATCGTGATCCGTGCGCTGAAGGATCACGGCGTCAGGCATATTTTCGGGTACCCGGGCGGTGCGGTGCTGCCGATTTACGACGCGCTGTTTCAGGACGAAGGTATCGAGCACATTCTCGTACGCCACGAGCAGGGCGCGACGCACGCGGCGGAAGGCTATGCGCGCTCGACGGGCAAGCCCGGCGTCGTGTTGGTGACGTCGGGGCCGGGCGCCACGAATGCGGTCACCGGTTTGACCGACGCGCTCATGGATTCCATTCCGCTCATTTGCATCACGGGTCAGGTGCCGACGCATTTGATCGGCATGGACGCGTTTCAGGAAGCCGACACCGTTGGCATCACGCGACCGTGCACGAAACACAATTGGCTCGTGCGCGACGTGCGCGACCTGCCGCGCATCATGCATGAAGCGTTTTACATCGCGACCACGGGGCGGCCCGGACCGGTCGTGATCGATATTCCGAAGGATGTGCAGTTCAAACGCGCTCCCTACGTGGGCCCCTCGAACATCAAGCACAAGACCTATCAGCCGCGCGTGAAGGGCGACCTGAAGAAGATCGAGCAGGCGGTCGAGATGATCGCGGCAGCGAAGCGGCCGGTGTTTTACACGGGCGGCGGGGTCATCAATTCGGGACCGCTGGCGACGCAGCTGTTGCGCGAGTTCGTGCGGACGACGGGGTATCCGATCACGTCGACGTTGATGGGCTTGGGCGCCTATCCGGCGTCGGACAAACAGTGGCTCGGTATGCTTGGCATGCACGGGACATACGAGGCCAATATGGCGATGCACGATTGCGACGTCATGGTCTGTATCGGCGCACGCTTCGACGACCGCATCACGGGGAGGCTCAACGCCTTCTCGCCAGGATCGAAGAAAATCCATGTCGATATCGATCCGTCTTCCATTAACAAGACGGTGCGCGTCGACATTCCGGTGTTCGG
>JBKJZU010000227.1:0-4514 GCA_046715015.1 Micropepsaceae bacterium | reverse complement strand
CGACACTCGAAGGCAAGGCCGCGTTCGATCCTGCGTTCCGCGTTCAGGTGCTGAGCCGCATCTGCGCCCGCGCCCGTCGCCGCGCATCCATCCGGCGTGCAGCGTTCTGGATAATCGCGTGCTCGCTGCTTGGCGTGTTCGCGCAGCCGTTCGTCCCGGCAGAGAGCGGCGCACCCGCATTCGAGGCGGTCGTGATGACGGTATCGTTCGTCGCAACGATGCTGCTTGTGGCAAGCAGACCAAACCGCGTGCCGCAATGGCTGCGAAGGAACGCGTAAGCCACCTCACACGAAAAGCCGCCAGTTATCGAAATCAGCGAACGCAGCGCCGAACTCACACGCGACGGATGAGCGGCGGAAAACCGGCATCGAGAGCGTTCCAACTCGCTCCGCAGGCGAAAATTCCGCTGCAAGCGGGTCACACATCGTAAATCTCGCGCGTCAGGCGTGGTGCACACGTGGAAAAAGCCGACAGACCGTCTCAGAATTCTACTTGTCCGGGCGGCCGACCCATTCTTCCTGCTGTGGTTGATACCCAACACCCATGGCGCTCTCGGTTTCTTGGATGCGAGTGAGATCCCAGCTCACGAAAGCCCTGTTGAGGGATGGAGCCTCGGCAGGGCTTTTGCGCGTCTAAGGGGAAGTTCGCGAAACTACCAAGGCCGGTCGCGACGCCATTCGGCGAGACGCTGACGCAACACGGTTGCCGAGTTGCCTGTGACGGCGGTCTTCAATTCAGGACGGCCTTCCGCCCACTTCAGCCGCCGCTCCAAAGCCTCGCGCCCCGGCTTGTCGAGTTCGGACCAGAGGATCACACCAAGATCGAACTGAACGGGCGCAAGGTTTCGTTCTGCCGGCGCAACTTGCAGCGCAAGCGATAACGCGCGCGCCGCATCCTCCTCGTGCTCGATGCGTTGCTCGGAGATGGCAAGCCGCGTCCACGCGTAGGAATCCGACGGTGATCCCGACAGACCCAACCGCAAATCGCGCCGCGCCGAGGTGAGTCGCGTCGTCGCACGCAGCGAACTCAAGCCTTCCTTCTGCGCGCTCAACATTTGCACGAAAGCGGCGCGGCTCAAATCCGCGTGCCAGGGCGAGGCACGCAACGCCTGCGTCAGCGCGTCGAGTTCGTAGACGGTCCCGACTTTGCCTCTCGCAACGGCAGCGAAGCGCGGTTCGGCGCCGGCGAACGCCCACGCAGCCGTACCAAACATCGCGGCGTAGGCAATCAGATACGCCGCGAACGCCGCGACGATCACGCCGACGACGGCAGCTTCACTCTGAATAGTATTTCGCGTAGCTGCTGCCATATCCGTATGACGTATAGCCGTACCCGTAGATCGCATGGCGGCGCAAGTCGGCTTGCGTCAACACGGTGCCCGCGATGTCGGCATTCGCATCGCGCAGAAGTTTTATGCCGTTGACCACCGCTTCGCGCGGCGTCTCATCCCACTTCACGACATAAACGACCTTATCCGCCAATCTGGCGAGCATACGTGTATCGGACACCGGCAACACCGGTGCCGCGTCCAGAATGATCAGATCGTAGTGGTTGCGCAGCTCGTGGATCATCGAGCGCATCGCTTGCGACGCAAGCAGGTCGGCCGGGTTTGCCGGCGGATGCGCAACCGGCACGAACTCCAGCGGCGAAATCGGATCGCGGTGAAGCACGCTCGCAAGCTCAAGCCGCCCGGCCAACACCTCGACCAGGCCCGCCTCAGGCGCGCGCGGCGAGAACTGCGCGCCCACGCTCGGATGCCGTAAGTCGCCGTCAATGAGCAGCACCCGCGCGCCGCTCTTCGACGCCAAGCGGCCCAGGCTGACGGCCAGCGACGTCTTGCCCTCGTTCGGCACCGACGATGTGATCACGATGACCTTCGGCGGCTTGTCCACGTTCGACAGCTGCAATCCGGCATGCACCGAACGTATCGACTCCGAAAACACGGAGAGCGGCTTTTGCACGATGCGGTCGGCAACATGCTTCACGCCTTTCAGCATCGGAATGACCGCTAGGTTCGACAACCGCGTCGCGCGCTCGATCTCGGGTCCGATGCGAAAGCCGTTGTCGAGCCGCTCCAACATCAAGGCAATCAACATGCCCATGACGCCGGCGCCAAACAGCGTGACGCCCATGATCAGCGGCTTGTTCGGGAAGCTGGCGTCGAGCGGCACGGCGGCACCTTGAATGATACGTGCGTCCGGCGATTGAATCTGTTCCTTGTCTTCGGTCGCCTTAAAGCGCGCCTGGAACGTGTCATAGAGCGTACGGTTCGCTTGCGCGTCGCGCTCCAACTCGCGCAGCTTGATCGAAGCCTTCCCCTGCACGTTCGTGGTGCCCTGAATCTCGCCCAACGACTCGTCCAACGACGTCAGCCGCGCCTTCGCGATGGACACCTCGTTCGAGAGATTGCGGATGATGCGCTTCACCTCTTCCTCGATCTTCCCGTCGAGGTTCTTCTTCTCGTCTTTGAGCGCGATCATCTGCGGATGCCGCTCGCCGTATTTCGTGGCGAGTTCGGCCTCCTTGCGCATCAACTCGGCCTGCTGCCCGCGCAATGTCGAGATCAAGGGCGAGTTGATGACCGACGCGATCGAATCCACCCCGCCGCCGGAGCGGTAAAGCGAGCTGACCTGCTTGTACTTCGCCTCCTGCTCGGCAAGGTTCGAGCGCGCGAGCACGATCTGCCCGTTGAGTTCGGAAAGCTGCTCGTTCGCGAGCGAGTTGCCGCCCTTCCCGTCCGTCAAATCGTTCTCGGCTTTGTACTGTTCGACCGCGCTTTCCGACGCCCGCACCTTTTCCGCAAGCTCGCCCAGCCGTTCGTTCAGCCAGTCGGTCGTGCGCTTTGCCGCGTCGAACTTCGTTTCCAGCTGGTCGACGATGTACTGATCGGCGATCGCATTGGCGAGCAGCGCGGCTTTCTCGCGATCGGGCGAGTCGAACGTGACCTTGATGACGGACGAGCGGCCCTGCGCCGCGACCGTCACCTTCGACCCGAATTTGCGCAAGATCGCCGGATCGACTTTCGTGGGCTTCTGTCCGGCGCCGGCGGTGATCTTCTCCCGCTCGGTTCCGAACCAGTTCAATGGATTGACATACGACGCCCATGACGCCGATCCCTTCTTTGCGTTGAACTCGGGATCGACGATCAAGTTGTGCTTCGCGATCACGCGCTCGGCGAGCGACCACGATTTCAGGATCTGAATCTGGTTTTCGATCGCCGCCGTGTCGGTGGGCAATCCGGCCAGCAACGCGTCGGCGTCCAACACCTTGTTCTCGCGCTGCCCCACCATGATGAGAGCAGAGGCGCTATAGATCGGCGTCATCTGCAAAAGCACGAGCGTGACCAGCGTCATTGCGACCGCGATCGTGCCCAGGATCGTATAGCTGCGCGCCATGATGACCCGCAGCAGTGCGCGCAAGTCGAGCGACGGCTCGGCTGCCTCGTCCTGGTATTGCGGCGCGGACGCGTGCACGTGCGCCGGTTCCGTCGCGGAGTGTTGGTGAGGCAGCCGGTGGACGTTCATCCTAATCTCTCATCATCGCGTTGCGACACTAGCGAACGCCGCCATGTCGCACATGGCCGACCGTGTTGATATCCGCGCTTCGTCCACAGTCGGCGCGTCACATCTTCCCGGTAAGCGAAAATTGGAACTGACCGGTGGAGTACTCGAACGGCAGCGCTGTCGAGCTGCGATCGATGTATTCCCACCCGGCATCGAGATGGAAACTGTTGCTGATGAGATAGCGTCCGCTCAGCGAGCCGTGCAGAATATCGTCGTCGCGCCCGACGCCCAGATACTCCGCGTTCTGGTAGCCTACTCGCCCGCTCAAAATGAAGTTGCGCAGGATTTCGTGATCGATCCCTAACTCGCCGCGCGTCGACACGAAGCTCGACGCCGCCGTGATAGAGGTGTCCTCTATCGTGCGCGCCGCATCGAGCCGTACCGTCGTCAGCATCGAGGGAAACCACTTCAGTCCCGCGCCGAACGCAAACTCGTTCGCATCGGAAAAAGCCGCGTCGTCGAAGCTGCGCAGCGTGTAACCCGCAAAAACCTCGCCGACGAGCACATGCGTCATTCGAAACTCGAGGCCGCCGTCGACGCCCACGCCGCTGGAATCGCGGTTGAACCCATCGTCGTCGACCAGCGTGTCGAAATCGTGATCGTCGATCCGCGCGCGGACAAAGACGGCCGTGTCCTCGCTAATCTTCACCGCCAACTTCGCGAAAAAATCGGTGACCGTGCGGTCGCGGTCGTCGTTGTTGAAGAAAGCCGGCACCGCCGGCAGAACGCGCGGCGTGTCGTCGTAGTCGAATCCGGTCAGGCCAGCGCCGAGCGATACGTGAACCCGATTGAACGTATGCCCGATCTCGCCCCCAAGATGCACGCGCGCGTATTGCGTCGGCTCTGCGGGATCGCCGATGGCCAAACCGCCAGTCAAATCCGTGCCGCGCGGCTCATGCAGTTGCGCGAGCGCCGCGTCGAGCTTGATGTCCGTTCCGCGCACGATGTCGA
>JBKJZU010000226.1:0-5659 GCA_046715015.1 Micropepsaceae bacterium | reverse complement strand
CTCTATTGGAAACATCGCCTGGCGCACGAATGGCCCCCGCTCTGGCGCTTCCACGCCGTGCATCACAGCGTGACAAGGCTGTGGTTTCTAAACACCGGCCGTTTCCATCTTGTGGATACTCTGACGGGTCTGGCCGTCGCCATGCCGGTGCTTCTGCTCCTCGGCGCACCGAAGGACATCATGATCATGGTGAGTGCGATCACCGCGATCATCGGCATCCTCACACACTCGAACGTCGAGATGCGTTGCGGCGTGCTGAACTGGGTCTTCAACACGCCGGAATTGCATCGCTGGCACCATTCCAAGGTTCTGGCTGAGGGCAACCGTAACTACGGCGAGAATCTGATGCTGTTCGATCAACTGTTTGGAACTTATTTCAACGCCGCGCGTCGCCCGCCTGCGGATATCGGCATCCATCAACCGATGCCGGCGACGTTCTGGGGTCAGCTGGCGATTCCATTTACACGCGCACCGCTCTGACCCGTCCAAACGGACAGGGGAAAAATCGCCCCGATTAACGCACGCCCAAGTCGCAATTAGCTTCTGATGCGTCTCTTAACTGACGCCTGAAAGTTGCGTTGCTGGCGCGCGCTTCGACCGCCAGTCAGTAGTCCTTCGCGTCGCCGCGATGCATGGTTTGCTCGCTATGACGAAACGACCCCACTTCGATCCGGACCCCGACATCACGCGCTCGGCGTGGCGTCTCATCGACAGTCACGGCGAGAAAGCGCTGCGCGAAGCGACGCGTTATCAAAACGCGATGATCCGCAAGGGCGACCCGCGCGGGATCAGTCTCTGGTGGTCGATCGGCGAGGCGATTAAAGAGCTTCGCCGCACCAAACGCGCCCCGCACGAGCCGCTGAACTGAGCCCTTTCGGGGCCACAGTGAAGATTCGTTTGCGCAAGCCTGCGGGCCGCGTGTAGCTTTATCCCATGTACGGTTCCGGCCTCCAGCCATTGCGGAGGGCCCTGCGCGCCAGCCGCGCCGGGGCTGTGGTCTGGTTTGTACTCGCGGCCTTCGTGCTGCAATTCACCGCAACCCGCGCGCACTTCCACTTTGCCGCCGCCGACGAAGGCGTTGCCGTTGCTTCGGCGAACACCGGAACACCGGTCAAGGCGCCGCTGCACGACCAGACGAACTGTCCGCTGTTCCATGCCGCTGGCCTATGCGGCGCAGCACTTGCCGGCGCAGCCACGACGCCCACCATCCCGCACACTGGCGCAACGCGCGCCGTGTTCACGCCTGCCGTTCCCGAAGCGGAACGCATAGCGGCCAACTGGCGAAGCCGCGCACCACCAGTCCTCTAACGATCGTCTAGCCGTCAAAGCGATTGGCCCGCGCGCAAGCGCGGCCGCATCGCACCCATTCGATCCGTTGGAGTTCTCCCATGACCACAAAGGCAATTGCGCTGGGCGCGTTGGCGCTAGGTTTGTGTGCGGCGATGCCCGCTCACGCCGCAGACGACGACCTCACCCAAATCCGCCGCGAGATGAAGTCGCTGCGCACCGACTACGAAAGCAAAATCCGCGAGCTGGAACAGCGGCTGAAGAAGGCCGAGGCGCGCGCCGACAAGGCTGAGGCCACGGCCGCAAATGTACCAGCGCCTGTCGCCGCCGCACCCGAACCCCTGCCGCCGCAAGCGCCAGCGCCGCAGCCGGTTGCGAGTCAGAACGCCTTCAACCCGTCGATCTCCGTCATCCTGAACGGCTCGTTCAACCACAGCGAAAACGATCCTGGCCTCGCGCGCATCCCAGGCTTCATCCTCGACGAGGAAGCGGGCCTGCCGGACCGCGGCTTCTCGCTTGATGAGTCCGAGGTCACGCTGACCGCGAACGTCGACCATGTATTCTTCGCAAACCTCACCCTCGCTTTCGAGAACGACGATCATGTCGCGGTTGAAGAAGCGTTCGTGCAGACGACGAGCCTGCCGTGGGGCTTGACCGCAAAAGCGGGCCGCTTCTTCTCCGGCATCGGCTATTTGAACGAGCGCCACGCCCACAGCTGGGACTTCGTCGATCAACCGCTGCCTTATCGCGCGTTCTTGGGCGGCCAATACGGCGACGATGGTGTAGAGCTACGGTGGATCGCGCCGACCGACTTCTTCCTGGAGTTCGGCGCCGAATGGTATCGCGGCGACGCGTTCCCGGCCGGCAACGCCGACGACAACGGCACCGGCACGCTTGCCGCCTTCGCCAAGACCGGCGGCGACCTCGACGACGAGAGCAGCTGGCTCGCCGGCGTCTCCTACCTCAAGGCGAAGGCCGACAACCGCGACATCGACGGTGACATCTTCAGCGGCGACAGCCATGTCGCGATCGCCAACGTCGTTTACAAATGGGCGCCGAACGGAAACTCGACGGTCAACAACCTGATCGTCAACGCGGAGTACTTCTTCAATCGCGAAGACGGCACGTTCAACGGCGTGGCCCTCGATCTCGACCGCCAAGGCTGGTACGTGCAAGGCGTCTATCAGTTCATGCCGCAATGGCGGGCAGGCTTGCGCTACGCGGCGCTAGCAAGCGACGGCGTGAGCGGCCCGCTCGCAGGCAGCGCGCTCGACGACTTCGGACGATCGCCGCAAACGGTCAGCGCGCTCCTCGAATACGACACCAGCGAGTTCGGCCGGCTGCGTCTGCAATACACGCACGACGACAGCGACCTTTCAGCCAACAACACCATCAGCGCCGCCTACACGATGGCCATCGGCCCGCATGGCGCGCACCGGTTCTAGGAGATCCATTCATGATCAAGTACGCACTCGTCCTCGCAGCCGCAGCCGCGATCCTCTCAAGCCCCGCGCGCGCCGATCTTTCCGTATTCGCCTGTGAACCCGAATGGGGCGCGCTCGCGAAAGAGATCGGCGGCGACAAAGTCTCCGTCTACACCGCCACCACCGGCGCGCAAGACCCGCATCAGGTTCAGGCGCGTCCTAGTCTTATCGCCAAGGCGCGCGCCGCCGACATCGCGGTTTGTACCGGCGCCGAACTCGAAATCGCCTGGATGCCGATGATCGCGCGGCAATCGGCGAACCCGAAACTACAGCAAGGCGCTGCCGGCATGTTCGAAGCAGCGAGCTTCGTTCGCCTCGCCGACGTACCGGTCAGTTTCGACCGCGCGCAAGGCGACGTCCACTCCCAAGGTAACCCGCACATTCAAACCGACCCGCGCAATATACTGACCGTGGCGAAGCCGCTCGCGGACCGCTTCGCCCAACTCGATGCGGCAAACGCGGGTGCCTACCAAGCGAACCACGCCGATTTCGCGAAGCGTTGGAACGCGGCACTCGCACGCTGGAACACCGAGGCCGCCTCCTTGCGCGGAACGCCGATTGCGGTTCAGCATACGAGCTGGGTCTACATGGAACAGTGGTTGGGCTTGAAGCGCATCGTCGCGCTCGAGCCGAAGCCGGGCGTGCCGCCGTCCAGCGGTTACCTCGCCGAGGTGTTGAGCAAACTCCAAGCGACACCCGCGAAAATCGTCATCCGATCCGCCTACGAGGACGACCGCCCTTCGGCGTTCGTGAGCGAACGGGCGAACATCCCAGCCGTGCTGCTGCCGTTCACCGTCGGCGGCACGCCGGAGGCGAAGGACCTGTTCGCACTCTACGACGACACGCTGAAGCGCCTGAAAGACGCCGTGAAAAAGTGACACTCGGTGCGCTCGAACTCTCGATCCTCTGGCCGGCGTTCCTCGCGGGTCTTCTTGTGCTCGCGACGCACGTGCCGTTGGGTCTGCATGTGCTGTCCCGCGGCATCGTCTTCATCGATCTCGCGGTCGCGCAGGTCGCGGGCTTGGGCGTCACCGCCGCCGACGCGCTCGGCTACGAGCCTCAAGGCCTGAGCGTTCAAGCGGCAGCCGCCGGCGCGGCTGTCGCGGGCGCGCTGCTCTTGACGTGGACCGAACGCAAATGGCCGGAAGTGCAAGAGGCGTTGATCGGCGTTCTTTTCGTTGTCGCGGCGTGCGTGGAATTGCTGCTGCTTGCCAACAACCCGCACGGCGGCGAACATCTGAAGGACTTGCTCGTCGGGCAAATCCTGTGGGTCTCGCCGACGGCGTTGATCCCCGTCGCATTTCTCTATGCGCTCGCACTCGCGGCGTGGTTCACGTTCCGCGACAAGATCGGCCAACTGGGCTTCTACATTCTCTTTGCGCTCGTGGTGACGCAGTCGGTCCAACTCGTCGGCATCTATCTCGTGTTCGCAAGCCTCATCATTCCGGCGCTCGCGGCCCGCTTATTCCCCGAACCCCGGCGCCTCGCTGTCGGCTACATCACCGGCATCGTGGGCTACGCCGGCGGTCTCATCGCCTCCTCGCTCCTCGACCTCCCCACCGGCGCCGCCATCGTCGTCGCCCTTGCGGCGGTGTTCGTCCTGACGACCGTCATTCGAGCCCCGATGCAGGCTGTAAAAGATGTTTGACAAGCAAGGGGACACTCCCTATATGTAAAACATCTTTTACAGCTGCGGGACTTACAAGCCATGTCGCACGCCGAACGCTACGCGTGGTACTCGCTTTTTGCTTGGATCGCGATTCTGTTCTTCTTGCTCGTGCGTTTCACCGCGGGCATCGAAGTGCTCGGACAATCCTTCGGTCTCACGATCGTCGAGCAATCGGCGGGCAAACTTCTTTGGACCTACGTGACGCTCGCCGTCATCGCGATCGTGGCAGAGAGCGTGATCGCCTCCGTACTGGCCGCGCGCCGCGGCAATGAAAAAGTCGAACGCGACGAACGTGACATCGCCATCGAAGCGCGCGCAAACCTCACGTCCTATGGCTTTATGGCGGTCGCGCTGAACGTCATCGTGCTGCACGTGCTTTTGAACGCGGCCTACGGCGGCCATAGTCTGCCGCAGCTGAATTTGACGAGCCTCACCGGCGTCGCGTTCGCGCTGCTGTTCGTGCTTGCCGCGGCTGAGGTGGTGAAGCGCGTCGCGATCATCTGGAACTATCGCACGTCGTGAGCCCGAAGCAGCGCCGCATCCGAAACCGCATCCGCGAGTTGCGCACCGCGCGCGGGATTAGCCAAGGCGCGTTCGCGGATGAGGTCGGCGCCACGCGCCAAACCATCAATGCGATCGAGCAGGAAAAATACGCGCCCTCGCTCGAACTCGCGTTCCGTATCGCGGAGGCGTTCGGCGTCGCGTTCGAGGAGGTGTGGGAGCTTGACTAAGAACCGCGGTGCGCGTCTTGAAACACGGTAAGTAGGCCGCGCGTCACGGCGCCGGGAAAAATGCTCTCATGCGTCTCGCCCGGAAACACGGTGAGTGTCACGTCGAGGCCCGCGTTGCGCTGCGCCTTCAACGTCTTTGTGAAGTGCGTGAGTTGCTGCACCATCGGCGCGCCGGTTGCAGTCTGCGTCTCCAGCGAACCGATCCCGAAGAATGCGCGTGCGCGCATCGTTTGGCGCGAAGCCAGCTGATTTTCCGCTTTCAGGATGGCGGCGTTGTCGAACCAAAGCGAGGGGCTGACGATGACGTACCGGGCGAACATTTCGGGTTGCGTCAGCAGAACGTAGGTGCCGAACAGACCGCCGTACGAGTGGCCGATGAACGTGCGGTCGTTCGAAACCGGATAGTTCGCCGCGACGAAGGGGATGACTTCATCGGCGATGAACGAGCGGAAGATGTCTGCGCCGCCTTGCCCTGTGTGCCCCTCACC
>JBKJZU010000225.1:0-3428 GCA_046715015.1 Micropepsaceae bacterium | reverse complement strand
CCGAGGAGTCGAACCAGCTCGTCGATTTCAACCGGAGCGGGTCCCAATTGCTTCAGAATCTCGCGCTGCAGGGCGTCGGTATTTTGGAGAATGGCGACGGCTGTCGGGTTGGATTTCGGCTTGGGTCGTGGGGCCGGTTGGCGGGGGCCGAGGGCATTCAAAACGTCCTCCGCGCTCTCGGTCAGGATAGCGCCTTGGCGGAGCAGTCCGTTCGTTCCTTTGGCCCTGGGATCGAGCGGCGAGCCTGGTACGGCGAACACGTCCCGGCCTTGTTCGGCGGCGAGGCGTGCGGTGATCAGCGAGCCCGAATTCAGCGTCGCTTCGACGACGACCACGCCGCGCGCCAGACCAGAGATGATGCGATTGCGGCGCGGGAAGTGCTGCGCGGTCGGCTGCAGGCCCATCGGCATTTCGGAGATGACGGCGCCCTTTGCCGCGATTTCTTCGTAGAGGGCTTGGTTCTCCGGTGGATAAACCACGTCGATCCCGCCCGCCATCACGGCGATTGTGCCAGTGGGCAGGCTGCCTTTGTGGGCCGCGGTATCGATGCCGCGCGCGAGGCCCGAAGCGATGACGACACCTGCTGCGCCTAGGTCGCGGGCGATGTCGCGCGCAAAACGCTGTCCAAGGGCAGAGGCGTTGCGTGCGCCGACGATGGCGATCGTGTCGAGCGCGAACAGTTTTGGGTTTCCGCGCACCGTGACGACGGGCGGCGCAGCGTCGAGTTCGGTGAGACCGCGCGGATAGTTTGGTTCGCCGTGCACGAGGATCTGTGCGGTCGCTTTCGCTGCGCGTTCGAGTTCCGCTGTTGCGTCTCGCTCGCTCAGAAGTTTGATCGGCCGCGCGCTGCGCGATCTGCGCACAAGGTCCGGTAACGCGGCCAGTGCAGTCACTGCATCGCCATAGCGTTCCAGCAACGCCCAGAACGTCACCGCGCCGATGTTATTGGCGCGGATCAGGCGTAGGCGCGCCAGCCGTTCGTGCTCGCCAATCGTTATCGTCTCATCCATTCCCGGGAGACTGGCCGTGGAATCTGGCGACATGATGTCTTGAAGGACGTCGCGGGATCCTAGGCTTTCTTCGCGCCGATCCGCGGCTCCTCGCCCTTCATTAGGCGGGCGATGTTTTCGCGGTGGGTGATGAAAATGAGCGCCGCGAGGATGGCTGCGCCAACGGTGTAGGGCCAGGGGCCGAGGAAGGCCATGTAGACCGGCGACGCTACCGCTGCGACCAAAGCCGAGAGCGACGAGATGCGTCCGATCGCGGTGGTGACGAGCCATGTGCCGAAGGCGAGTAGAGCGACGGGCCAGCTCAGCGCGGCGAGGATGCCGAGACAGGTCGCAATGCCTTTGCCGCCTTTGAAGTTCAGCCAGACAGGGAAGCAGTGACCCGCGAACGCGCCGAGTGCTGCCGCCATCGCCGGCATGTCGCCGTATTGTTTGGCGATCAGCACGGCGACGATGCCTTTGCCGACATCGCCGACCAGCGTGAGCGCGGTCGCGAGTTTGTTGCCGGTGCGGAGCACGTTCGTCGTGCCCACGTTTCCTGAGCCGACTTGACGGATGTCGCCAAGACCGAAGGCTTTCGTGACGAGGTAGGCGAAGGGGATCGAGCCCAGAAGATAGCCACCTGCGAGGGCGAGAAGAGATTCGAGCATCGGTCAGCCCGCGAAGACGATGGTGCCGCCGACCACTGTGCGCGACACGCGGCCTTGCATCAACCTGCCTTTGAACGGCGAGTTCTTGGAGCGGGAGCGGAATTCGGTGGGATCGATTTTTCGAGGAGACCCCGGATCGAACAGAACCAAGTCCGCGGGCGCGCCTTTGGCGAGGCGGCCGGAGGTGAGGCGCAGGAGCTTCGCCGGCTCCAGCGTGAGGCAGCGCAATACGTCGATCAACGAGAGACCGCCCTCATGATGGAGCGACAACGCGGCAGGCAGCAACGTTTCCAGGCCAACCGTGCCATAGGCGGCTTGCGCGAAGGGCAGGCGCTTCGTTTCGGGTGCTTGCGGATCGTGACTGGAGACGATGGCGTCGATCGTGCCGGCGCGCACGCCTTCGACCATCGCCTTGCGGTCGTCTTCGGAGCGAAGAGGCGGAGATACCTTGGCGAAGGTTTTGTATTCGCCGACGTCCTGTTCGTTGAGCACGAGGTGATGTGCGGAGACGGCGCAGGTGACGGGCAGGCCGCGCGCTTTTGCTTTGGCGATGATTTCGAGTGCGGCGGCGGTCGAGACTTGGCCCAGGTGGTAGCGCGCGCCGGTGAGTTCGACGAGGCGCATGTCGCGCTCGACGATGATCGCCTCCGCCGCGGGCGGGATGCCGCCCACGCCCATGCGGGCCGCGAAGGCGCCTTCGTTCATGTGGCCGACGCCTGCCAACGCTGGGTCTTCCGCATGCGCGATCACGAGCGCGTCGAAGTTCGCTGCGTAGGTCAGACAGCGGCGCATGATCAGCGTCGAGGCGATCGTGCGATCTGCGTCTGTGAACGCGATGGCGCCTGCCTCTTGCAGAAGACCGATCTCGGCCATCTGCGTGCCTTTGAGGCCTCGAGTGAGGGCGGCAGCCGGATAGACGTTGACCTTTGCGTTCGCGGCGGCGCGGCGTTTGATGAAGTCGACGAGGGCCGCGTCGTCGATCACCGGATCGGTCACGGGCATCATCGCGAACGAGGTGACGCCGCCGGCTGCTGCGGACTCGCCCGCGGAGGCGAGTGTCTCGCGGTGTTCGGCCCCTGGCTCGCCGGTGAAGACGCGCAGGTCGATCAGGCCCGGCGCGAGAACGTGCCCGCCGCAATCGACGACGTCGGCGTTTGCGGGTTTGCCGTCGTTGAAGAGGCGCGCCCCCACGTCCGCGATCCTGCCGTCTTCGACGAGCAATCCGCCGGGCGCGTCGAGGTTTGTCGCGGGATCGATCAGTCGGGCGTTGGTGAAGGCGGTGCGCTTCATGCTTTGCGCTCGGCATTCGGCAGCTGGCGCGCGAGCGCATCCAACACGGCCATGCGGGCGGCAACGCCCATTTCGACCTGTTCGTGGATGAGGCTGCGGTCGATGTCGTCGGCGATGGCGCTGTCGATTTCGACGCCGCGGTTCATGGGGCCAGGATGCATCACAAGCGCGCCGGGTTTGGCGAGCGCCAGCTTCTCGCGGTCGAGGCCGTAGAAGTGGAAGTACTCGCGTTGCGACGGCAGGAAGGAGCCCGTCATCCGCTCCATCTGCAGGCGCAGCATCATTACGATATCGGCGCCTTTCAGCCCCTCGCGCATGTCGGTGAAGACCTCGGCGCCCCAGGTCGCCGCGCCTGCCGGCATCAGCGTGCGCGGGGCGACCAGGCGAACGTGTGCACCGAGTTTGGTCAACAGGTGGACGTTCGAGCGGGCGACGCGGCTGTGCATCACGTCGCCGCAGATCACGACGGTCAGACCCTCAA
>JBKJZU010000224.1:0-3134 GCA_046715015.1 Micropepsaceae bacterium | reverse complement strand
GTCAATTCGGCCAGGCCGCAGCCGCGCGCTTCCGCCATCGCGACGATGCGCCCCGTGATGTGGTGTGCCTCGCGGAACGGCTTTTTCAGCACCCGCACGATCCAATCGGCAATGTCCGTCGCGGTCGAATAGCCCTCGCCCGCAGCCTTGCGCATCGCGATCTCGTCGACCTTCATATCGCCGACCATACCGGTCATCGCAGCCAGCGCCAGCGCCACCGAATCGGCGGCGTCGAACACCGCCTCTTTGTCTTCCTGCATGTCTTTGGCATAGGCGAGCGGCAGGGCCTTCATCACGCCGAGCAAGGTCACCAACGACCCGGTCACCCGCGCACACTTCGCGCGCACGAGCTCCGCCGCATCCGGATTGCGCTTCTGCGGCATGATGGAAGAGCCGGTCGAGAACGCGTCCGACAGCGCGATGAATTTGAACGCCGGCGAACTCCAGAGCACGACCTCTTCCGCCAGCCGCGACAGATGCGTCGCCGCGATCGCGCAAGCGCTCAAGAACTCGAGCGCGAAGTCCCGCGCCGAAACGCCGTCGAGCGAATTGCGCATCGGCCGCAGGAAGCCGAGGCCCCGCGCCGTCGCCTCCCGGTCGAGCGGAAACGAGGTTCCGGCGAGCGCGGCCGAACCGAGCGGAGAGTCGTTGGTGCACGCCCGCGCCGAGGCAAAGCGCGCCCGGTCCCGCGCCGCCATCTCCACATAGGCGAGCAGATGGTGCCCGAACGTGATCGGCTGGGCGATCTGCAGGTGCGTGAAGCCCGGCATCACCGTCGCCGCATGTGTCCCCGCTTTGGCGACGAGCGCCCGCTGAAACGCCACCAGCCGCGCATCCAGACTGTCGATAGCGTCACGTACCCACAGGCGAAAATCCGTCGCGACCTGGTCATTTCGCGAGCGCGCCGTGTGCAGCCGCCCGGCCGCGTCGCCGATCAAGTCCTTCAGCCGCGCCTCGACGTTCATGTGGATGTCTTCGAGCTTGCGCGAAAACGTGAACTTCCCTTGATCGATCTCGGCCTTTATCTGGTCGAGCCCGCCCCGGATGGCCGCGGCATCGGCCTGCGAGATAATGCCGCGTTCGGCCAGCATCGCCGCATGCACTTTCGATGCGGCGATATCTTGGGCATAAAGGCGCCGGTCGAAGTCGATGGAAGCGTTGATCTCCTCCATGATGGCGGCCGGCCCTTGGGCAAAGCGTCCGCCCCACATCTCGTTCGTCGTCATCGTCTCTCGCGAAAGTCCTTGAATGTCTGCCTGGCGTCTTCTGGTGATCGTGATCGTCGGCGCCATTGTGGCTGCGGCGGCCTTCGCCGTCTATCAGCTTTCGGGTCTTAACGATGCCCCGCCCTCGAAGCTGGGCGGGATCGAGAACTTCATACCGGCGCGCGAAGTGCTCCCCGCGCCGACAAGCCTGTTCTTGGACGAGCACGGCGCCAGGCTTAACCTCGAACGCTTTCGCGGCAAGATCATCGTGCTGAACCTTTGGGCGACGTGGTGCACGCCCTGCGTCGCCGAAATGCCGATGCTCGATCGCTTGCAACACCAATTGGAAGGCGTCGGCGTTGTCGTGGTCGCGTTGTCGCTCGACGGCGGTGGTCCGAATGCCGTGCGCGCCTTCTATAAGGAACACGACATCCAGCACCTGGACGTCTACGTCGACCCCACGATGCGCGCGCAGAACGACTTCAAGGTCATCGGCCTGCCGACGACGATCCTGATCGACCGCGAAGGCCGCGACCGCGGTCGTATCGTCGGCCCCGCGGAATGGGACGACGCGAAGGCCGCCGACCTCGTCTTAAGCGCAAGCGGCCCGCGCTAATCGAAATGGCGGCAAACGTGACCCAGTCCATCTTCGACGTGACCAGCGCCGCCGGCGCGCAATTTCTTGCCATGATCATCGGTGCCTTCTTGGCCAGCACCGGCGGCTTCTTCGTCGCCTGGCTCTTGGACCGTATGGAGCGCAAGCGTCAGGAAAGATCGATCGCCTTGGTCTGCCTCGATCTTCTGTCGTCGCTCAGTGTTCTGACGAACCTGGCGAAGGACGCGCGCTCCCGCGGCAACCCGTACGGTCCCTATACCGTGCGGCTGGTCCGCAGCTGCATGCGCGACCTCGATGTGTACGAACGCAACCGCGAACGGATCGCCGACATCGTCGACCCGAACGCCCGCGCAGAGATTTACCAATGCATGGCGCGCATGACGCTCGCCATCGAAGGCGTTCTGGCCGAACATGAGATCATTGCCCGGACGAACGAGGATATCGAAACCGCGCGCACAGCCGGCAACGCGCCGAAAGTGAGAGACCTTGAAAACGATCGCCGCGAGCGGGAGATCCGCCGCGACAACTCGTTCGATTTCATGGTGGATACGACGGAGGAGCTCTGCGCGCCGCTCTCCGTCAAACTGCGCGCAATCGCAAAGTCCGACCCACAAAATCTAGCCGCCGTTGTCGCCGCCAACGCAGCAGCCGCAGCGACCGTGCCGAAGAAACTCGACGACTGACGGCTACCTTAGCCGCGAGCGCGATTTGCGACTCCGTAGGCGCGCAGAAACACCTCGACCGCCTCTTTGACCGCGCGATCGAGCGCGGTCGCGGGCGGCGTGCCGATCAACCCGCACAGCTGATGCAGGTGGAACGGCGCCTTCACGATCGACATGAACAAGAATGCGGCCCCCGTTGGGTCGTCGACCTTGAGCTTACGTTCGGCCGTTGCCTGGCGAAGGTAGTCCGCAAGCTTGGTGATATGGCGCTGCGGGCCGTTCTGAAAGAAAATCCGTCCGACCTCTGGTATTCGATCGACCTCCCGAAAGATCACACGCTGCATCGCGATAGCGCGTGGCGACGTGATCATGCGCACGAACACACGACCGAACTCGGTCAGCACTTTCTTCGGGTCGTGACCGGCAGGGTGTTCAGGCAGCGCAATGCCGCCCATGCTGTTGCAGTGGGCGTTCAGAATCGCGACGAAAAGCTCGGTCTTGCTTGCGAAGTAGCTGTAGACGGTGCGCTTGGAAACATCGGCCTTGAATGCGATGGCATCCATGCTGACGGGCTCATACCCCTGCTCGAGGAAAAGCTCCGCCGCCGCCATAAGAACGGCGTTGCGCTTGGGGTTTTCGCTGTCCAGCGGA
>JBKJZU010000223.1:0-2742 GCA_046715015.1 Micropepsaceae bacterium | reverse complement strand
ACATGGGACGACGCGCGCGAATACGACCGCGGCAAGTTGATCACCTTCGAAGATTTGGAGGCGGGCAAGGAGTTCGCGCGCTATCTGGACGTCGACGGCGATGCGATCACGTATCGCACGGTCCCCGGCGTGCATCCGACGAAAGGCGCCTATTTCACGCGTGGGTCATCGCGCAACCGGTATGCGAAATATTCGGAAGAGGGTTCGGACTACGTTGACAACATGCAACGACTTCTCCGTAAATTCGACACCGCGAAGCAACTCGTTCCGGGCCCCATTGTTCGTCAGGCAAAGCAAAGTTCGCGCTACGGCGTGATCTATTTCGGTTCGACGTCGGCGGCGATGGACGAGGCGCTGGCTGCGCTTGAGAGCCAGGGCATTCACCTCGACACGATGCGCATCCGGTCGTTTCCGTTCGCCGACAGCGTGATGGATTTCGTGAACAGCCACGAACAGGTGTTTGTGATCGAGCAGAACCGCGACGCGCAGATGCGCATGTTGCTGGTCAACGAAGGCGCAATCGACCCGGCGCGCTTCATCTCGATCTTGCATTACGACGGCACGCCGATCACGGCGCGCTTCATCACCAAGGAAATCGCGGAGCGGCTGAAAGCCTTCGGTAAGCCCACCCGCTCAAAGGTTGCGTCATGACCTATCTTACGAAACCCAAATTTCGCCACCCATCGCTCGAAAAGAACGAGCGCGGGTTTACGCGGCGCGACTATGAGGGTTCTATTTCGACCTTGTGCGCAGGCTGCGGGCACGATTCGATTTCGGCGGCAATCATCCAGGCCTGCTTCGAACTCAACATCGAGCCGCATCGCATCGCGAAGATGTCGGGTATCGGCTGTTCGTCGAAGACGCCGGACTATTTCTTAGGCCAAAGCCACGGCTTCAACAGCGTGCACGGGCGGATGCCCTCGGTGCTGACGGGGGCGAACCTTGCGAACAAGAATCTGATCTATCTCGGCGTCTCCGGCGACGGGGACTCGGCCTCGATCGGTCTTGGGCAGTTCGTGCACTGCGTTCGGCGCGGCGTGAACATGACCTACATCACCGAGAACAACGGCGTTTATGGACTGACGAAGGGTCAGTTCTCGGCGACGGCCGACCGTGGTTCGAAATCGAAGGCTGGCGGCACGAACAACGACGCGCCGATCGATCTCGTGAGCATGGCGCTGCTCGCCGGGGCCACGTTCGTCGGGCGCTCGTTCTCCGGCGACAAGCCGCAGCTTGTGCCGTTGATTCAGGCTGCGCTGTCGCACAATGGGCCCGCGTTTATCGACGTGATCAGCCCCTGCGTCGCGTTCAACAACCATGCGGGCTCGACGAAAAGTTTCGACTTCGTGCGCGATCACAACGACGCGGTGAACAAGCTCGACTTTTTCGAAGGGCGCGCAGAGATCGTGACCGATTACAAGCCCGGCACGGTGCAAGACGTGGAACAGCACGACGGCTCCATCATCCGTCTGCACAAGCTCGCCGACAGCTACGACCCGACGAATAAGGTCGCAGCGATGAACTATCTGCAGTCGCATCACGAGAAGGGCGAGGTCGTGACCGGTCTGCTTTATCTCGATCCGAACCCGCGCGACATGCATGCGTTCCTGCGCACGGTCGACGTGCCGCTGAACCGGCTCAACGCGAAGGAACTCTCGCCTGGGTCGAAAATGCTCGACACCATCAACGACGAGTACCGGTGACAGCGCAGTTCTTTCGCGACCCAGCCGCGTTCCGCGCGTGGCTTGAGAAGCACCACGCAAAAACGTCCGAACTCGTCGTCGGGTTCTACAAGAAGGGTTCGGGCAAGCCTTCGATCACCTACTCTGAAGCGCTGGATGAGGCGCTTTGTCTTGGGTGGATAGACGGGGAGCGGCGCGGCGGGGCCGACCACCACACGATCCGCTTCACACCGCGCAAGTCCAAGAGCAAGTGGAGCGCAATCAACGTTGCGCACGTGAAACGACTGATCGCGGCCGGGCGCATGAAAGTCGAAGGTCTGAAGGCGTATGAGGCGCGCGGTCTTAAGGCTGGGCTCAATTATTCTTACGAAACGCGCCGGCCGATGGACGCGGCTTTGAAGACAAAGTTCGAGGCCAACAGACGAGCGTGGGCATTCTTCAAGACGCAACCACCGGGCTATCAGCGCATCGCCACGTGGTGGGTGATGAACGCTAAGCAAGAGGCGACGCGGCTTCGGCGCCTCGACCAACTGATCGCGGATTCCGGGAAGGGCCAGAGGCTCGCCGGCGCATCGGGAAGCGCCAAGTCGAAGCCGAAGACTTAGGCTTGGGCGGCATGCTAAAGAGCCAGGCATACGCATTCCTTTCAGAGGGCGAGGACAAAGTGGGACGGCTTCAAGGCAAGCGGACGATCGTGACGGGCGCTGGTTCTGGTATCGGGCGCGCGTCGGCGAAGTTGTTTTCGAGCGAGGGAGCCTCGGTGCTCTGCGTCGACAAGACCGAGGCCGTGCACGAGACCGTCGAGGCGATCACGAAAGCTGGCGGGCGCGCTATCGCGGTGACCGGCGACGCTGGATCGGAAGCCGACGTGAAAAGCTATGTCGCGCGGGCGGTCAAGGAATTCGGTGGAATCGATGCGATCTATGCCAATGCTGGGATCTCCGGCGGCTATGTGCCGATCGTGGAGCAGACGGTGGAGCAGTGGCAGGAAATTCTGCGTGTGAACCTGCTTGGGCCATTTCTTGCGATCAAGCACGTCGTGCCGTTGATGGTGGCGCAG
>JBKJZU010000222.1:0-10388 GCA_046715015.1 Micropepsaceae bacterium | reverse complement strand
AACGCCGCGATCGTGCTGACGATCCCGCACGACGCGACGGGCCTTCTCTTGACCGGCCGAAGGTCCGGCGGGGATTGGGTCGAGGTTACCTATCAGCGTCGCCGCGGCTGGGTGAATGGGAGGTTTTTGAGCCTTGCCTCCGGCCGTTACGGGATTCCAGCGTTCCTTAATTGCTCTGGAACCGAGCCCTTCTGGTCGATCTCGCTGAGCCCGGGCCAGGCGCGCGCCGACCTAAACTTCGCCGAGCGCCGCTATCTGTTTCGTATCACCAGCTTCCAACAAGCAATGAACCGCACCGACATCGCGCATATCAAAGGCGCGTCGCGCTCCGTCAGCATGTCGCTGATCGTGCGCCACGAACGCTGCAGCGACGGGATGTCCGACACGAACTATCCCTTCTCCGCCGTCGCATTGATCTCAGGGACGCACACCCTCGCCGGCTGCTGCCGGCCCGCACCGCCGCGCTAGCAGATGAAATCAGCACTCGAAGGCATCCGCGTTCTCGACTTCGGCCGCTATATCGCGGGCCCCTATTGCGCCGCGCTCCTCGGGGATATGGGAGCTGAGGTCATCCGCATCGAAAAGCGCGACGGTTCCGAGGACCGCACGCTGATCCCCCTCTTCCACAACGCGGACGGCTCGCCCGGTGAAGGCGCGTTGTTCCTGCAGATGAACCGCAACAAGAAGGGCATCACGCTAGATCCTGCACACCCTAAGGGCCGCGAGGTTGTGAAGCGTCTGATCAAGACGGCCGACGTGGTGGTGGTGAACCTGCCACCGCAAACGCTGAAGAGCCTGAACCTCGACTGGCCGAGCGTCCACGCCTTGAACCCCCGCACGGTTCTGACAACCGCCTCCGCCTTCGGTTCCGGTGGCCCCTACGAAGAACGATTGGGTTTTGATGGCGTCGCGCAGGCGATGTCCGGCGCTGTCTACATGTCCGGTACGCCGGATCAGCCCATGCGTGCCGCATCGTCGTGGGTCGACTTCGGTACAGCCTCGTTGGCCGCCTTCGGAACCATGACGGCTCTGTTCGCGCGCGAGAAGACCGGCCGCGGTCAACATGTCGAAGGCGCCCTGCTCAGAACCGCCGTCACATTCATGGCGCAAACGCTGGTCGAGCAGGCGGTGCTGAAGAAAGACCGCGTCGCCACGCTGAACCGCGGCCAAACCGCGGGCCCGTCCGACATCTTGCGGTGCAAGGACGGCTGGATCACCGTCCTCATCAACGGCAACCCGCTGTTCAAGCGCTGGGCGAAGATGATTGGCGAAGAAGGCCTCGTCACCGACCCCCGCTTCGCAACCGACGAGGCCCGCGGCGACAACGGCAAACAGTTGAGCGATCGCGCCGCACGCTGGTGCGCGTCGCGCACGGTCGCTGAGGCGCTCGCCGAACTTGAGCGCGCGAAGGTTCCGGCCGGCCCCGTTCTCGCACCGCAGCAGTTGCTCGACGATCCGCACGTCGAAGCCGCACGCTATTTGACGAAGATCATGTTCCCCGGCCTGCCGGCGCCGGCACCGATCATGGCAACACCGGTGCTGCTCTCGGAAACGCCGGGCGCAATCACGACGCCTCCGCCGACGCTGGGTCAGCACACGGATGAAATCCTGACACAACTGGGTATGTCGAAAGCCGAGATCGAAGACCTACGCGCGTCCGGCGCGATTTAGCGCGGCACAGCAGCAGCCGCCCGGCGGCGAATCTGATCCGTCTCCTCGAGCCCCAGGATGACGTCGGAGAGCGCCTCCGCCTGCACCTGGAACGCCTGAGCCCGCGGCCGCTTTTCGAACTCGAGCGACTTGAGTTCCGTCATCATGCTGTCCGCATACATGCGCAGATACTGAGAGACCTCCTCAAACGCATCCTTATGCGCCGCGTAGAACGCGCCGCCGCCCGCGTAAGGCGTGGAACCCGCGAGCAAACGTCCCCAAACCAGCGCCCGCTCCACGCGTGCGGGGTCGGGATCGCGTGACAAGTCGGGCCGCCGTGGACCGCGTCCTCCGAAAGCGCCGAGCCGCTGCACCGGGAGCGCTGCAGTAATCTCGCGCGGCGCCCGCACGATGAGCGAATCCATCGCATCGGACGCCAGTTGGCGAATCTTGATCAGCCGCTGACCCCATTTGCCTTCGCGTTTGCCGCCGATCTCACGGACAAGACCCGCCGACATCTGCACGAACCGGTCGAGCTTCGTCAGCACCAGGTCGGGATCGATGCTGTCGGGCCGCACCGACGCGATGTCGAGCGCGAGATTTTCCATGTCAGCCAGCAAAACGTCGCCGACGATCCCCATGTCGGAGACGCTGAACAACGCGTTGTTCGTGCGGCGCGATGTGATGGTGGCAAGCCGCAAGGCTTCCCAGGGCCGCTTCAGGCGCGCAAGAACCAGGAGCCCCACATAAGGACTCAAGTCCGATTTGCGCGCGGTCAACTGATCGTAGATATCACGCACAAAGCTCGCGTGTTGCTCGGTGAGCGTATCGATGCGCCGCGGAAGAAGACCCCGCAGAGGGGCCAAGTCGTTCGTCCCGACCATCAGAGACACCATCTCTTCAAGATCGGCGAGCGCTTCCTCGCTTCCGAACTTGGCCGCGAGCACCCGGCGCTCAGCGCTGCCTTGAACCGCGCGATCGAGTGCCGAACGCAACACGCTCAAGATCTCAGCATGCATGCGCTGCGTGACCTCGGCCTGCAGGCGCATGTCGCGCGAGAACACGGCGCGCGAGACCTGCGTTTCAAGGTCGGCCAAACCGACGCGTAGCACATCCTTCAACCAACGCCACAACGCACGCACGGTCGAGCGCGCGATGCGGCCCGGCTGTTTGTACTCGCGAGGATCGTCGACAAGAAAATCGGCGAAGGGCTCGCAGAACAAGCGCTGTGCCGTCGGCACCCGCCGCGCTTGCACGCGCCGCAGCGTCGGGCGAAGGCCGTCGAGGATCATGTCGACCGGCAAAGATCGATCGCCCGCAAGACGGCCGCGCTCCACCGCCGCCGCCAAGGTCAAAGCCTTGTCGGCGGGCAGCGTTGCCAATAAGCGTTTTAGCTCATGCTCTTTTGTGGGCAGCTGCATCGTACGAAGAGCCCCACAGCGGATCCGACGGTGCCGTGGTCATGGGTTCGATCTTTGAGACGCCCACCAAAGCCTGTCGGCCGCCGGCAAACAATGTCCCTTTTTGCCTTCGCGTACGCGCGCCATCGCATTCGCTTCACGCGCGAACTTTGTCAATCATTGCTGCTTCCGCCGCCGGACGAACCGGCGCCGTCGCCGCCGCCCGTCCCGCCATCGGGACCGTGGTTCTGCTGGCCGAACGGGTTCAGGCCGTAATCCACAGACTCGTCCCCAGCGTTCCAGCCCTTGTTCTCGGGCGTGCCGATCGCGCCGTTGGGACCGATCTTGACCATGTCCCCTTCGCCCATCTGGACCGTTTGGCCCTTGCCGTTATCGACAGACCCCTGTCCGTGTTCGAAGAAGATGGTCCCTTCGCCTTTTTCGTCCGTCTTGACCTTCACGGTCGTCCCGCGAATGCCGACGGTCACCGACGGCGTCTGCAGCCGCACCTGATCCTTCGGCATCGACCCTGAAACGAAGCGGAAGAGACCGCGCGTCATCTTCAGCGTCTGGCCACCGGCACCTTGGCCCGCGCCGAACACATAGCTGTCGACGACGACCGCCGAGGCCGAGCCCAACGTCAGGCGGCTCCCGTCCGTGAATGTCACCTCGAGTGCGCCCGACGGAACTGTTTCGAGCCTCGCATTTCGCACCACCGGATTGAGGCGAAAGAGCGGTCCGCGACCCGCCTGCGGCGGTGTCTGATAGGCAAATCTC
Organism: Micropepsaceae bacterium; assembly: GCA_046715015.1. Taxonomy (GTDB): domain Bacteria; phylum Pseudomonadota; class Alphaproteobacteria; order Micropepsales; family Micropepsaceae; genus SZUA-430. The sequence goes on along the minus strand of JBKJZU010000222.1, from coordinate 6,561 downwards.
TGAACGCGGGTCGCCGAGCCGACAGACTCGGCGGAAGCGATGGAGGTAAGGCCGGCGAACGCCGACAGAATGGACACCGCAAACAATATCCGCATTGGAAACCCCTATCGTTATGCAAAGAGGCAGCGGCCGCCACGCGGACGGCCCCTGTCCCCACGAGTCGCAATTTAGGGGTTTGCAGGCTCCGCCGCAACGGCGCGCAAGCGTCAACTATGACGGGCGTTACACTCGTTTACCGAAGAAAAACGATAGGAGGCACGGATTCCGGCTACGCGCATAGCGCGCACGTCGTGCGCTAGGACTCCTGTTCGGTCAGTAGCGACAGCCCTTAACCGCGTGGTATCGTCCGTGCACTGAATTGTTTGGCGTCTCCAGTGCGAAAGGATCCCTCCTAGTGAAGGGACATGAGTTCAAGCGTTGGCGTAGGAGTCTCGCCCTCTCACAAGGTGAAGCCGCCGATGCCTTGGGGCTCAAGCGCCGGGTCGTCCAATATTACGAGAAGGGCAAGCGCGACGGCGACCCGGTGAAAATCCCGCGCACCGTGCGCCTAGCGTGCTACGCGATCGCGATCGGTGTGATGGACTATCACGGCCCAGAGGCCGACCGCCGTCGAAAGAAAAAGCAATCACACCTCGAAGCGGCGCACGCCGCTTACACGGCACGCTCCACTGACGGCAGATCAAGCTCTGCCGACAGCCCGCCTGCCGCCGCACGGCCTAAGTTCAACTGGCCGCCGTAGAGCGACGCGATCTCTTTGACGATACCAAGTCCGAGACCCGAGCCGGGCTTCGACTCGTCCAGCCGTTCGCCACGTTCCATCACGCGCTTCTGTTGATCGTCGGTCAGGCCTGGTCCGTCGTCGCCGACGATCACGCTCAACCGCCCGGGCTTGTTCGATGCGACAGTGACGGTCACCTCGCCCTCGGCCCACTTGCACGCGTTGTCGAGCAAATTGCCGACCATCTCCTCGAAGTCGGATCGGTCGCCTCGGAAGTACAAACCTTCGGGACACTGCTTCTCAACGTGAATCCCGCGTGACGAATAGATCTTGTTGAGCGCCCGCGCGAGATCCGAGATGACCGGCCCCACTTCGGCACGCGCACCGATGATTTGCGCCGAACCCACGGTGCGTGCGCGCGTAAGGTAGTGATCGACCTGCCGCCGCATTGTCAGCACCTGCCGCGCCACCGTCTCGGCCAGCGGTCCGGTCGCGCCCTGAACCTCGTTGGCCAGAACGCTAAGCGGCGTCTTCAGGAAGTGCGCCAGATTGCCGACATGCGTGCGCGCGCGCGAAACCACCTCGGCATTGTGCGCAACCAAAGCATTGAGCTCTTCCGCCAACGGCTCGATCTCGGCCGGAAACGGCCCGTGGAGTTTGTCGGCCCGGCCCTCGCGAATGTTGGCGAGCGACTTCGACACCCGGTCCAGCGGCGCGAGACCCCATTGGACCTGAAAAATCGTGGCGCCGATCAAACCGGCCCCCAGAATGACGATCGACCAAAAGAGCGTGTTGTTGAAACTCGCAATGTCCGCTTCGATATCTTTCAAATCCGCCGCGACCATGAAGCGGAACTCCGCGTCGGCGCCGACACACTTTTTGCCTTCTTCCGTTTCGTCGGGCGCCGGGAGAGAAACGACGCGCTCGGCATACCGCAAAGACTGCTGCTTTGGCCCCGTCACGTAACCCATGCGTATAGCGCTTGTCGCTGTCGGATCGAGCTTCAGCCGCTGATCCCAAAGCGAACGCGAACTGGACAGAGCTTTCGGCGACTTGGCGGTCGAGCTAATTTGCCAGTACCACCCGGAGAAAGGATTGTAGAACCGCTCGGCGGCGAGCGGGCGCGGCATCACGATCGTCCCCGCGCAGTCGAGCTCAGTTACCGCGATGACGCTGTCCAAGTCTCCAATCAGGCGGTTGTCGAAACTGCGCTCGGCTGAATCGCGAAAGACGCGTGACAGCACCAGCACGCCGGCGGCGAGCCCCAAGATGCTCCACACCACGGCAAGAGCGCCGAGGCGAAAAGCGAGAGAGTTAGTGCGCAGCATCGGCGTCGGTATCGGCAGCTCCTTCGTCGAGCTTATAGCCGAGACCGCGCATTGTATGGATGACGTTGACGTTTAGCTTTTTGCGCAACCGCCCCACGAACACCTCGATCGTATTGGAATCGCGATCGAAATCCTGGTCGTACAGGTGTTCGACCAACTCGCCGCGCGAAACCACGCGACCCTTATGGTGGCCGAGATAAGCGAGCAGACGATACTCAAGCGAAGTCAGCTTGACGGGGTTCCCTTGCACCGTTACGCGCGCAGCACGCGTGTCGATGCGCAATGGCCCGCATTCGATATCCGACGAGGCCAATCCCGCACCGCGCCGCAGCAGCGTACGGACGCGAGCCAGCACCTCTTCGGTATAGAATGGCTTCGCCACGTAATCGTCCGCGCCGGCGTCGAGGCCCGCGACCTTGTCCGCCCAGCGATCGCGCGCCGTCAGAATGAGCACCGGCATTGCGCGGCCTGCCTTGCGCCATTTCTCGAGAACCGTAAGGCCGTCCATTTCCGGCAAGCCAAGATCCAAGATCACGGCATCGTACGGCTCGGTGTCACCAAGATAGTGACCCTCCTCGCCATCGCTGGCTGTGTCGACGACATAGCCTTGGTCGCGCAGCGCGCTGGCAAGCAGGCGCTGCAAATCCGGATCGTCTTCGACTACGAGTATGCGCATGGGTTCAATTTTCCGTCAGCCACGATGACCGAGAACCTGACCCGTTTGGGCGTCGGCGAATACGATAAGAACGCGCCCGTCCGGGGTCAGCCACTTAATCCGATAAATCCAACGACCGTCGCGAAACGACGGCCCATCGACACCCAAATGGTGTCCAGGAAACCGCGCAGCCACATTGCTGAGTACGATCTCAAGCGGCAGCAACTGCGGCGCATCGCGCCTTCCACCGCCGCGCCCGCGCCAAAGGCCATCGTCTTGAGCCTGGACTATTGTGTTGTCCTTCAGACGCACGCCGCCGGAGCCGCCACCAGCCACGGCCGGAAGGGCCAGGGCTGCCGCGATCACGGCAATCAGGAAGGGGCGCACGACGCTAAACATGCCCGTATAGATAGGTATCCCTCACTGAACCCCATGTGAATAGGCCATCAAGACCACGTTCAGGCAGGCACGATCAATATGCGCATCAAGGGTTGGCTAACCACCCTTTTCGAACCGAAGGAACCGAATGCGCGAACTTGTGACCACCGTTGCAGCCGCTTCGGGACCGTGGGAGTGGCGGGGCCATAACGTTGCCAACCAAAATTATCCTTATCAAAGCAACACCCTTCCAGTCTCGATAGCCAGGTCGGCGGAGATTACGACGCTACCGAAGGCCAATAGGCTTCCGCACCGGCTCTGCAAACGTCTCGGCCCAACAGCTCGGCCCAATACGCATCGGCTCCAAACTCCGCGCGCCAAGACCACAGCCTGCGTGTCGCAAAGTGGAGCGAGTGCTCCTTTGTGATTCCAATTGCGCCATGCACTTGATGCGCGATTGAGGCGACCACACCTGCCGCCTCGCCGGCACGCGCTTTGGCCACCGCTGCCGCAACTGTCCGGCGTTCGGCGTTTTCAATGTTCGCGATCGCTGAGTCCGCTGCGATTCCCGTGGCCGCCGTGTGACCGGCTAGGACGGCAAGCTGCTGCTGAATCGCTTGAAACGACGCAATAGGTTTGCCGAACTGCACACGGGTGCGCGCGTAGTCGATCGTCTGCATCAAGATACGCTCAAGCGCACCAGCCATCAGCGCGGCCCGTACGGAAGCGCCATAGTCCAAGAGATCGTCGCCTGAAACGCCCGCAACGGTCGTTCCCGCCGTATCGCCGAACGAAAGATCGTCTCGCGGCTCGCCGGCGATGTTCACGCTTTCTTGAAGCTTTCCGCGCCGAACCGGGATCAACACCGCCTCGTCGCCGTCGACGGTGCTCAAGAGCACGTTCGCCGAGTGCCGGCCGTACGGAACGCGCAACGCGCGTCCTTCGAGATGCGCATGATCGCCATGCGTATGCGTATGTCCGTCGAGGACGGCAAAGCTGATCGGGCCGCGCGGCACCTTCACGTTGCGCGCAGTGAGGATGGCGCGCGCCACAACCGTTTCGCCGAGCGGTATCGGAACCAAGTGGCGCCCGGCAGCGCGCAACAGAACCGCCGTGTTTGTCGCCCGCTCTGCAGGCGGCGTGTCGGCATCGGCGAGCGTGTCGAGAAATCCCGCCTCTTCGACGGCGTCCCAAAGCGCTTCGGCCCATACCCCTTTCTCGGCGGCGTTCAAGACGTCGGCGGTAACGTACTGCGCAAACAAGCGATGCGCCGCGTCGTGAATGAGGTTTGCTGTTTCGCTCATCGCCTCACCTCAATCCCAAGCCGCGAGCGATGATGCCGCGCAAGATCTCGCGTGTGCCGCCGCGCAGCGAAAACGACGGCGCGACCTGTATGAGATAAGCCTGCACGCGCTTCAACGCATCCTCGGACGTAAGCGACGTTTCCAGCCCGAACAGGTCATGCGCAATCTCAGGGATGTCTTGCTCGAAGACGGCCCCCACATCCTTGACCAGCGCCGCCTCCAACGCCGGGTTCGCACCGCGCTGCAGCTGCGTCGCGACCGACAGCGACAATAGGCGAAGCGCATGCAACCGCGCTGTCAGCCGTCCGATGGCGATCGCGACACGTTCGGAGGGATCGGCCCCTGCCGCCGCCACGACATGCTTCAAGAGCACCATGCTCGACAAGAACCGCTCAGGGCCTGAACGCTCGTACGCGAGCTCGGCCGTCACCTGAGCCCAACCCTGCCCCTCCGCCCCGATCACCGCGTCAGGCGGTAGCGGCGCGTCGTCGAACACGACCTCGTTGAAGTGCTCGTGCCCGGTGAGATCGGCGATCGGACGAACGTGAATCCCGGGCCCTTTGAGATCGACCAGAAACTGCGTCAGACCCATCTGCCGCTGATCCACGCCGTCGCCCGTCCGAAACAGGGCGATCATGTAGTGCGACCGATGCGCGCCCGAGCTCCAGAGCTTCGTTCCACGCACGCGCCAACCGTCGTTCGTGCGCGTCGCGCGCGTGCGGACGCTTGCCAGGTCCGAACCGGAGTCCGGCTCGCTCATTCCGATGGAAAAATAGGTCTCACCCTTGGCGATTCCGGGCAGCACACGCCGGCGTTGCTCCTCGGTGCCGAACTTCAACAGCAACGGTCCGCTCTGGCGATCGGCCACCCAGTGGGCCGCGACCGGTGCACCAGCGGCCAACAGCTCCTCGATGACGACATAGCGCTCGAGCGCCGATCGCTCATGCCCGCCATAGGCTTTCGGCCAGGTTAGACCGATAAACCCGCGCGCGCCGAGCTTGCGGCTGAAATCCGGATTGAACCCGCTCCACGATTGCGCCTTCAGCTCCGGTGCAAGCGCGCTGAGTTCGCGTGAAAGAAACTCGCGCACCTCGCCCCGAAGCCGTTCGGCCTCTGGTGGCAACGTCGCGAGCTGGAATTGAAACGAGAGCGGCTGAGCAAGGTCCATGGCGGCGCACTATGCGCACCACGGCGAGATTGCTCAACCGGTTGCGAAAGAGGCCTTTAGAGGCCCAGTTTTCGCTCGATTATGCGACGGCGGCGCACCGACCGGTCGCGAACCAAGAAGCCGGTGACAAATCCGGCGCCTATGATGAAGGTGGCGATAATCAGCGCGTCCATACCGGATCCTCACGATAGTCGAAGTCGCGCAATGACGACATCGGCCGGTAACGCGAACCACGCTTCTGGGAGCCGAGTACCCTCAACCCGAACCCCGCTGCGTAACCAATTCCGAACAACACCCCCACCGCGAAGAACAAATCCATTACCCACACTCCGGTCTACAGACGGATTTTTACGGCGGCACCAAACTGAACGCTGCGATGTGTGACCGTCGAACATCAGTTCAATCACAAACGCCAACAGCGCACTTGACACTGCTTCGTCGCTTATGAGCGCGAAGTGATTTTCGGTCAACTGCTGAATCGACAGAGTCGCGACGATATTTTTCGCGCGCGCGATTCGAACGCGTTGCGAGTTGAGTTTTCCATGCGGACAAGTTGTGGACGCCTATCGACTGCGCGCCCAGCAGGTACTTTGCGTTCACATCTGAAGGTGGTGTTTGCGAATCGCTTCCGAGGTTGAACATCGCCGCGCCGGCGCACGCCGACGTCTTCGGAGCGCAATCGATGCAACGCCTGATTCATCCAACACACGTTGCACAACGCCCGATGCGAGTTCGGGCGTCGGCCATACAGCGAGGTTGAGTCGATTCGCTTTGCGAACGAGCGCGGGCGTCCCGTCGGCGAAGACACCCGGCCGTAGGCTCTCCATCTGCGCCACCCTCGATCGACGGGCAGGACGTCCGAGTGCCGGTCGATCAACACTTCGGCGGGGTGGCGGTCGGCGTTCCCATCACGATCTTGAGACCTGTTTTGCCCAACGGATCGACGGCGCGAGCCAACCCCAGTTGAAACTGCCAGGAGTAGGTTCGAGGGCGCTCCAGGCGAACTTGCC
>JBKJZU010000221.1:0-3959 GCA_046715015.1 Micropepsaceae bacterium | reverse complement strand
CGCTTGTGGTCGTCTTGCATGCGCAGGATCAGATCGTCGCGCGGCATCGCGCGGTTGAAGATGTACGTCTCCGGCAGCAGTGAGCCTTCGGACGGTGCAATCGTGATGTCGCCGGACAGCGACGGGTGGCTGCGCACGAGGCCCAAAATCGTCGCGGTCGTCAGACCCTCGGGCAACGTCAGCTTGTAGACGATCGATTTGCCTTCGATCAGGATGTCCATGATCTGACGCGGCGTGGCGCCGGAGGGGATCGCATATTCGCCGGCTTTCAGCGCGGCGGCCTTGCGGTTGTACATGACGCCCGCGCGGAAGATCAGCGCGCTGCGCACGACGCCCCTCTGCTGCAGGATGTTGGCGGCTTGGTTCAAGCCCGTGCCGAGCGGCACAGCTACAATCGTTTCCGTTTCGCCTTCATAGGCTGCAGGCCCTGGGGCTTCGAACTGATTGAGTATGTACCAGCCGGCGGCGACTGCAGCGCCTGCCGACAACAAAACAATGACAAGGATTAAGCGGAAGAAAGAACGCAACGTCGTGCTCCGCGTTGGGAGAGGGACAGCCGTTAACGATTATCGGCTACTGCGGCGCGCCGGTCAAAATCAAGGTCGCGTTCGTGCCCCCGAATCCAAAAGAATTCGACAGGGCTGCGCGAATCGGACGCTTCTTCGCCTTGTGCGGGACAAGGTCCAACTTCGTCTCAACCGAGGGGTTGTCGAGATTCAACGTCGGCGGGCAGACCTGATCGCGCAGGGCCAAGATGCAGAAAATGGCTTCAACCGCGCCAGCCGCCCCGAGCAGGTGGCCGATCGAGGATTTGGTGGACGACATCGACACCTGGCCCGCGGCGTTGGCGAACAGCCGCTCGACGGCCCTGAGCTCGATCTCGTCGCCGAGCGGCGTCGAGGTGCCGTGCGCATTCACGTAGTCGATGTCCGAGGGCATCATGCCGGCGCGCTTGAGCGCCATTTGCATCGCGCGGAAGCCGCCGTCGCCGTCGTCGGCCGGGGCCGTGATGTGGTAGGCGTCGCCAGAGAGGCCATAGCCTTTGATTTCGGCGTAGATCTTTGCGCCCCGGCGTTTGGCGTGTTCGAGTTCTTCGAGGATCACGCAGCCCGCGCCCGCTCCCATGACGAAGCCGTCGCGGTCTTTGTCGTAGGGACGCGACGCCTTTTCCGGCGTGTCGTTAAAGGCGGTCGAGAGCGCGCGGCAAGCATTGAAGCCTGCGATCCCTAAGCGCGAGATCGCCGATTCCGTGCCGCCCGCGAGCATAACGTCGGCGTCGTCGAGCGCGATGAGGCGCGCGGCGTCACCGATCGCGTGCGCCCCGCTCGAACAGGCGGTGACGACCGCGTGGTTCGGACCCTTCATGCCGAAACGGATCGAGACGTAGCCCGATGCGAGATTGATCAGGCGGCCGGGGATAAAGAACGGGCTGACCCGGCGCGGGCCTTTTTCGTGCAACGTAACGGCTGCGTCCGAGATGCCCGGCAAGCCGCCGATGCCGGAGCCGATGAGGACGCCAGCGCGACACTTCCTTTCCTCGGTGTCGAGGACCAGCTTCGAGTGTTCGAATGCCTGGACCGCCGCGCCCATCGCAAGGACGATGAAGTCGTCGACCTTGCGCTGATCTTTCGGGTCCATCCACTGGTCGGCGTTGAACGTGCCGTTCGTGCCGTCGCCGCGCGGGACGTCGCACGCGATCTTCGTCTGCAGATCGTCGGTCTTAAAGGCCGTGATCGGCTTCGCGCCCGACTGGCCGCTAAGGAGACGCGACCACGTCTCCTCCACCCCGCTTGCGAGCGGGCTAACCAGACCTAGTCCTGTGACGACGACGCGACGCATTGGGGTTTAGCTAGTGCGCTGTTGGCTTTGCGCAACCGGCCTCAAGCCGCTTTTTCTTTGATGAATTTGACGGCATCGCCGACGGTCACGATCGATTCGGCCGCGTCGTCCGGAATTTCGACGTTGAATTCTTCTTCAAACGCCATGACGAGCTCGACGGTATCGAGACTGTCCGCGCCCAGATCGTCGATGAAGCTGGCGTTTTCGGTTACCTTTTCAGCTTCCACGTTCAGGTGCTCGATGACGATCTTCTTCACGCGGTCAGCGATATCGCTCATTTTTTCTTCCTTTGAGAGAAACTGCCAGAAACGGATAGCCCCCTGCGCCAAGTGGAGAATCCGGCGGGATAGGGGAATTTGCGCGGTTGGTAACACACCTCAGGCGAGCTTGCCAACTGCCGGCGCTTAAGGGTTAAGCCCTTCAAATCATGGCCATTCCGCCATTCACATGCAGGGTCTGGCCGGTGATGTAGGCAGCTTCCTCACTCGCCAGGTACGCTACGGCAGCGCCAATATCGCCGCCGGCGCCAAGGCGTTGCGCGGGAATCTTCGCCATGATCGCCGTGCGCTGCTGGTCGTTCAGGACGTCCGTCATCGGCGACTTGATGAAGCCTGGGGCGACGCAGTTGACGGTGATGTTGCGCGAGGCGATTTCCTGAGCCAGCGACTTCGCCATGCCGATGATGCCGGCCTTTGCTGCGCAATAGTTACCCTGCCCCGGATTGCCCGTGACGCCTACGACCGACGTAATCGCGACGATGCGGCCCCAACGCTTTTTCATCATCGGGCGCATCACGGCGCGCGACAGACGGAACGTCGAGGTGAGGTTTACCATGATCACCTCGTCCCATTCTTCGTCCTTCATGCGCAAGAAGAGGTTGTCGCGCGTGATGCCGGCATTGCAGACCAAAATATCGAGGCCGCCCATTAGGCCCTCGGCGACCTTCGGCAGTTCGTCGACTTGCGCCGTGTCGCTTAAGTTACACACCGCAATGTGCGCGCGTTCGCCGAGTTCCTTTTGCAGCGCTTCGAGCGCTTCGCGCCGCGTGCCGGACAGCGTGACCGTCGCACCCTGTTTGTGGAGTGCGCGGGCAATGTCGCTACCGATGCCGCCGCTGGCGCCGGTGACGAGCGCGGTTTTGCCGGTGAGAGAGAACATCGGAATATCCTTTGCTTAGAGCGTCTTCATAAACGCTTCGACTTCCTGCGGGGTCTCGATCGAGGTCGTGGGCAGGTCCTTGTCGATGCGCTTGGCCATCGTCGAGAGCACCTTGCCCGCGCCGACTTCGACCACCGAGGTGATACCGCGGCCGCGTAAACCCTCAATCGTTTCGCGCCAACGGACGCGCCCGGTGATTTGCTCGATCAACAGACGCTTGATCGTCGCCGGATCGCTTTCCGGATTGACGCTGACGTTCGAGATTACAGGCGCACGCGGCGGGCGGACCGTTTCGTTGCCCAAAAGTTCTTCCATTTCGCGCGCGGCCGGGGCCATGAGCGGCGAATGGAACGCTGCGGCGACCGGCAACATCATCAGACGTTTGATGCCTTTTGTCTTCGCGATTTCTTGCGCCCGTTCCAGCGCGCCTTTGTGACCGGAGATCACGATCTGTCCCGGCGCGTTATCGTTCGCGACGACGCAGACTTCGCCGCGGGTCGATGCTTCCTTCGTCACTTCATCGGCTTGCGCGAAATCGGCGCCGAGCAATGCCGCCATCCCGCTGGTGCCGACCGGCGCGGCGCGACGCATCGCCGAGCCGCGGGCGCGCAGAAGCCGCGCCGCTTGCGGGACGGTGAACGCACCGGCGGCGGCAAGCGCCGAATATTCGCCGAGCGAGTGACCGGCGACGAACGCGACGTGCTTCGTCCAATCGAGATTGCCGTCACGTTCAAGGACACGCATCACCGCGAGACTGACGGCCATCAAGGCAGGTTGCGCGTTTTCGGTGAGCGTGAGGTCGCCTTCGGGACCTTCCCAAATGAGGCGCGACAGCGGTTGCTTCAGCGCTTCGTCGACTTCTTCGAACAGTTCACGCGCGGCGGGGAACGCTTCGGCGAGCGCTTTGCCCATGCCGACGGCTTGGCTGCCCTGCCCCGGAAACGTCAATGCGCGAGCCATAT
>JBKJZU010000220.1:0-6816 GCA_046715015.1 Micropepsaceae bacterium | reverse complement strand
GCGCGCGAGACCGACGCGCTTCGTTCTCGCGTCGCCGACCTGCAAGACAAATTGGGCGAAGCGGAAGTGGCTCTCAGCCGCGCCATCACGACAACCCGCCACGATGCGGTTGGCGAGGCGGCTGCGGCGAAAGCCGTCGCGGAGGCTTCGGAGCTTCGCGCGCGCTTGAGCGAAACCGAGGCGAGGCTTGCTTCGGCGCAGCAACAAGCCGGCGAGTCGCGCGCGTTGAAGCTTCGGCTTGCGGAGGCCGAAGCGCGCCCGGCCAGGGGCGACAGCTCGGAACGCGTCATGGAGCTTGAAAAGGCTTTAGAACGTGCGCGGCGGCAAGCGAGCGAATCCGAGTCTCTGCGTGCGCAAGTGTCGAGTTTGGAATCGCGGCTTGCGATGGCGCAACACGCCGTCGACGAGCGTGCCGGCAAGGGCGAGGATGTCGGCCTGCTCAAAGCGCGTTTGTCGGACGTCGAGGCACGGCTGATGTCGTCCAGCCAAGCGTCGATGGAGTTCGAGTCGCTTCGAAGCCGGGTGATGTCGCTTGAGGCGCTGTTGCATGAAGCGGCGAAGTCGCGGGACGAGGCCGCCATTCTACGCTCCAAGGTCGCTGAACTCGACGGGCGGCTGGGCCAAGCGATGAAAGCGGTCGCCGGCTCTCGCGAGAGCGAGAAGGTCTAACCACAACCCTTCCCTGCGGTTTTTCTGCGGTTGACGGCGGTGCCGTTCGGGCCGAAAGTCCGGCCGTCCGAAGGGGGGCCTGTGAAGGCAGGCTGAGATCGGCGCACGACGCGCGACCACCCTTTGAACCTGATCCGGTTTGTACCGGCGGAGGGATCGGATGGTAGTAGCTCTCGCACGTGAGAGCGCCTTCCCTTCCCCGCTTACATTCCCGGTCGGCGTATCAACCGCTTTTCGACCGCGCGGGCTCACCCCATGAACATTCAGCACAAGCCTTCTTTCCAGATTACGGCTGGGGCCATTCCCGGTTCGCGCAAGGTCTATGTTGAGGGAACAAGGCACGAGGGCTTGCGCGTGCCGTTCCGCGAAGTGGCACTGCATCCGAGCGCGAACGAACCGCCGGTCAGGCTCTACGATCCGTCGGGCGTCTATACCGACGAGACGGCGCGCATCGACATTTTCAAAGGTGCGCCGCGGGCGCGTGACGCGTGGGTCGTGGCACGCGGCGATGTCGAAGCCTATGACGGGCGCTCCGTCACCGACGCGGACAATGGCGGTGCGACGGGCGAGCGGCTGGTGTCGCCCTTCCCGGTGTTGCGCAAGCCGTTCAAGGCGAAGCGCGGACGCGCGATCACGCAGCTGCAATATGCGCGCGCCGGCATCGTGACGGCGGAGATGGAATACGTCGCCATCCGCGAGAACCTGGGCCGCGCGACGCTTGCACGCGACGGCGAGGACTTTGGTGCCTCAATCCCCGACGAGGTGACGCCGGAGTTCGTGCGCGACGAGGTGGCGCGCGGGCGGGCGATCATTCCGGCCAACATCAACCACGGCGAGCTTGAGCCGATGGCGATCGGGCGCAACTTCCTGGTCAAGATCAACGCGAATATCGGCAACTCGGCGGTCACCTCTTCGGTCGCGGAAGAAGTCGAGAAGATGGTGTGGTCGATCCGCTGGGGCGCCGACACCGTCATGGACCTTTCGACCGGGCGCAACATTCACAACATCCGCGATTGGATCATCCGCAATGCGCCGGTGCCGATCGGGACGGTGCCGATCTATCAGGCACTGGAGAAGGTGGACGGCGTTGCCGAGGACCTGACCTGGGACGTCTATCGCGACACGCTGATCGAGCAGTGCGAGCAAGGCGTCGATTACTTCACGGTGCATGCGGGCGTGCGTCTGCCGTACATCCACCTGACAGCGAAGCGCACGACGGGCATCGTCTCGCGCGGCGGATCGATCATGGCGAAGTGGTGCCTGGCGCATCACAAGGAGAGCTTCCTCTACACGCACTTCGAAGAGATCTGCGAAATCCTGGCGGCCTACGACGTGAGCTTCTCGCTGGGCGACGGCTTGCGTCCGGGATCGATTGCCGACGCGAACGACGCGGCACAGTTCGCCGAGCTTGAGACGCTGGGCGAACTGACCAAGGTTGCGTGGAAGCACGGCGTCCAGGTGATGATCGAGGGGCCCGGCCACGTGCCGATGCACAAGATCAAAGCGAACATGGACAAGCAGCTCGCCGTTTGCGGCGAGGCACCGTTCTATACGCTGGGGCCGCTGACGACCGATATCGCGCCGGGTTACGACCACATCACGAGCGCGATCGGCGCTGCGATGATCGGCTGGTTCGGCACGGCGATGCTTTGCTATGTGACGCCGAAGGAGCATCTGGGCCTGCCCGATCGCGACGACGTCAAACAGGGCGTCATCGCCTATAAGATCGCGGCGCATGCGGCGGACCTTGCGAAGGGCCATCCGGCCGCGCGGCTTTGGGACGATGCGCTTTCGCGCGCACGGTTCGAGTTTCGCTGGGAGGATCAGTTCAACCTGGCGCTCGACCCGGAAACGGCGCGGTCCTATCACGACGAGACGCTGCCCAAGGAGGCGCACAAGACGGCGCACTTCTGCTCCATGTGCGGGCCGAAGTTCTGCTCGATGAAGATCACGCAGGAAGTCCGCGACTACGCCGCCCAACTCGAGGCCAAGGAGAAGGGTATGGCGGACATGAGCGCGAAGTTCCACGAGGCTGGGCAGGAGCTCTACGTGCCTGTCAAAGGCGCGGCTGAATAGACCATCTTTACGAAAGGCATGGGTCGTGATAGGTATTACCACTCACTCTTAGGTAATACTTCGATGACCACATTAACGAGCAAGGGGCAGGTCACTATCCCAAAGCGCCTCCGCGATCACTTGCGGCTCAAGCCTGGTGCTGAGGTTGAATTCGAAGTGATCACCGACGGACGCGTCGTCATTTTGGCGAAAGGAAAGGCTCCGCGCGGCAAAAGCCGCTTCGCGAAGCTTGTCGGCAGCGCGAAGGGCAAGGGCAATAACATGACGACCGATCAAATCATGGCGCTTACACGCGGCGAGTAGGCCCTGTTTGATCCTCGTCGATACCAACGTCTTGCTCGATGTCGTCACAGACGATCCGGTTTGGAAGCTGTGGTCCCTTGCGCAATTGGAGGCTGCCGCCGCGAGCGATCAACTGGCGATAAATGAGGTCGTCTTCGCCGAACTCTCCGTCAAATACAATCGCGTCGAGGACGTCGAGAAACTGATCGTAGACGCGGGCCTGGCCGTTGAACCGACACCACGCGGCGCGCTGTTCCTCGCCGGGCAGAGCTACAAGAGCTACAGAAAATCGGGCGGTCAACGTTCGGGTGTTCTGCTTGATTTCTTTATTGGTGCGCATGCCGCCGTTGCCGGCGTCACATTGCTGACGCGCGATGCGCGGCGCTATCGGACGTACTTTCCAGGCGTAAAGCTGCTCTCGCCCTAGCGGGATTGTTTTAGTGACGAGCGTCACCGGCCGATCAAGATGAACGGTTTCTGAACGACCTGGCGATAATGCCATTCAGGTTCGAAGGCGCATCCTCGTCTCAACGCTCGATCATACGAGCCCGGAGAGAAGGAACCGCCCACATGACCACGTCCAGAGAGTTCGTGAACATCGCCGTGTTGACCGCGCTCGTGGCGCTCATCGCGTTCCTGCCCCGCATGTTCTGAGCCCTTAGCCTTCTTCCAGTTTTGTCACGCAGCGTGCGCCGGCGGCTTTCTCGACGGCGAGCGGATTTGAAGCGAGCCCTCCGCGGGGGCATGTCAACGCTTCTGGTCCGCGGCAAATAAAGTGGGGGCCGCCCGACGGATCGGACGGCCCCTTCCCCTAGTAACGTGAGGAGTAACGCTTCGCTTTACTTCGGCGGCAGGGCCTTGCGGACCTTGCGAACCTTGCGGTGCGGGCGGTCAGTAACCGGCGCCATCGGCACGTACTCGCGAACCGGCGGTGCGAAGACCGCAACCACTTCACCGTTCGGGCAGGGCGTGCCGGCCATGATCATCGCGTTCTTCACGTCTTCATCGACGCACATCAGCGATGTTGCCGCGCGGTGGTAGCCAAGGGCCACCAGCTGGCGGGAGTTTTTGAGTCGGCGGCAATTGTCGTCCTGCCAGGTCGTTCCGATCGAGAGACCGAACGACACAGCCTGCGCACCGATCGAGCTTGACCCCATACAGGTGTCTTCGCCGACCGAGAGCCCGGCCGCGTAGGCCGTGTTCACCGGAGCGCGTTGGTTGTAGGTGTTGACCTCAACGTCCTGGCTGGCGTTGTTCGAGTTCGAGTTGTCGTTCTTGTTGTAGCTCGACTGGCTCTGGCCCTGATACTGGCTCTGGTGCTGCTTCTGTTCTTGTTCGTTCTTGTTGTAGTTTTTGTTCTCGTTGTTGTTGACGTTCGTGTTGTTGTTGTTGTTCTCGTTCTTGTTGTAGTTCTTGTTCGCGTTGACGTTGACGTTGGTGTTGGTGTTGGTGGAATTGCCACCGTTGCCACCTTCGCCGCCTTCGCCGCCGTTACCGCCTTCGCCGCCTTCGCCGCCGTTGCCGCCGCCGTTGTTTCCGCAGCCGCCACCGTTCGGACCACCGTTGCCGTTGCCGCAACCGTTGTTCCCGTTGCCGTTACCGCCGTCCTGTTGGTTTCCGCCGTTGTTATTGCCGGTCGCGAAGGCCGGTGTGGCGAGCGCCGTGCTGAGCAAGAGCGCAGCGACGATACCCAGTTTAATTGAATGCATAGGTTAATCTCCCGTTACTAGAGCGCGGGGCCTGATGTGCACGGGTTGGGCCAAGGGTTTTTGTGTCACCGAGATACAGCCGGCGGTGCGCGGAAGAGGTTTACCGGATGGAAACTTTGACAGGGCGTTGCGAGCCGTCGCGTTAAGGCTACCGCGATTTGCTCCGTCCCAAACGAACACAAGGCTGCCGCCAATCCTCAACGATGTGTTAAGAGAGGTGATGGGGTCTCGTGGGGAGAGCCCGCGATGATGGGGCCGTGCATGCGCCTAGGCGCGATGGCGGTGATGGGTGTTGTCCGTGCGGTTCTTCGTCCTTGCTTGCGTGTCGATGCTGACGTTCGCGTTTACGGCCAACGATGCGAGCGCACGTTCGTGCGGCCGGGCAGCCGACCGGGACAATCCGATCGCCTGGGACGAAGGCTTCGGCGTTTCGCAGTGCCGCGTGCATCGGCCTCGCTATCATACGCGTAAGCATGACGGCGAAGCTGCGCGCGGGTACGCCGCCGCTTCCGACCCGATGGTGTGGTCCGATACGCAGTGGCGCAGCACACTGATGGACGGTTATTCGCGTACCTACGACAGCCGCTACGACCGGCGCTTCCGCCGCGAACACACTGCGCCCGCGCGGGTGCGCGTCGAGCAGCGGATTGAGGTGACGATCCTTGACGAAGGCGCGTTGCCCGAGCCCGAGGAGCAAGCGCGTGGACCCAAGCACCTCAACATGCGGACCGCGGGCGAGTTTAAGACGAACCGCGGCGTGCTTCGTTTCGGCGGGCACGATTGCCGTGGCGTTCTGGTGTTGACGTGGGGCTCGCTTGGCAGCAAATCGCGCTGTCACGTCGGCGAAGGCTTCAGCGCAATACGCTAGCTAACCCATCAGCTAACCCATCGCCGTCCCGCGCCGCGCTCGCGGCGTCGTGCGTTCGATGTGCCGCGTTACGATCGCGAACACGATCCAGCTGCCGTGGAACGCTACGCCGGCGGCCACGACGATGATGCCGGAAATCGGCCCAACGGCGGCGCGCTCCCAGAGCTCGGCGAAGCTTGCGAGCGGCGTCGGATGAATCGCAAGCTTGCCGTAATAGGCCACGGCCTGAATGACGAAGATCCAAGCGTAGGTGCGGCGCAGCCGTCGGCCGATCGCGCGCCACAGACTGATGTGGTAGCTCGGGTTCATGTAGTCGTTCGCGAGCAGTTGCGTCCAATCCGCCTTTAGGCGTGCGCCTTCGCCCCTGATCAGTGGCGCGTAGAAATCGGTCTCGAGCAAGCGGCAACGTGCGCGCCAGACGTTGAAGTAGCGATAGCGCCGCGCTTCGTAGAGCAGGAAGACGCTCACGAGCAGTCCCACCAACACCAGAGGCAAAGGCGAGGCTTCGGTGCTGGAAAACGTGACCGAGAGCGCGATGCCGGTCGTGACCACGGCCCAATTCGTCGTGTTGTCGAGCCGCGTCCGCCACACCGTCGAGCGATAGACCTCGCCGCGATAGAGATGGGCGAGCGCGCCGATCTCGGCCCCGGTCAACTCGCGTTCGGATGACGTAACGGCTTGGTCCATGGGTTTTACTCCCCGCGCGGATGACGACTATAGCGGCGAAGTTGGGGCCGCCATATCCACGTGGCCGAGTTTTCAACTGGCGCGAACGATGTCGATTAGCGCCTGCACGTGCTGCGGATCCGTCTGCGGGATGATGCCGTGGCCCAGGTTGAAGACGACCGGCGTGCCTTTCGCCGCCGCCAAGATGTCTTTCGTAGCGCCGGCCAACGCGTTGCCGCCGGCGGCGAGCGCGAGCGGGTCGAGATTTCCTTGTAACGCCATCGGCCGCTTGAGCTCGCCACGCATCCACGCGATCGGCTGCGACGGGTCGAGGCTCATCGCGTCGATGCCGGTTTCCGCCGCATAGCGCACGGCCAACACGCCCGCACCGCGCGGAAAGCCGATGATGGGCACATGCGGGTGCCGCGCCTTTACGGCCGCCACAATGCGCGCCGTCGGGCGGATGCACAGACGCTCGAACATCGGTTCGGGCAAGCCGCTGGCCCAACTCTCGAAGATCTGCAGTGCATCGGCACCCGCTTCGAT
>JBKJZU010000219.1:0-3177 GCA_046715015.1 Micropepsaceae bacterium | reverse complement strand
TCGACGCGGTCTGTGACGCCCTCGGCGGCCCCACCGAACGCGAGCACATCGACGCGATCGGGCGTAATACCTTTCGCGGACAGGTAATTGCGGATCGCAAGCGCCCGCGTGAGCGACAAACGGCGCGCCTCGCTGGAAAGGTCGCCGGCGCGCCCGCTGAACGCCGCCAAACGCACACGAACGGTCGACTGCAGCAAGCGCGTTGCAAGCTCGTCCAGCAGCGCCTGAGCTTGCGCTGTAATCTCGGTTTTTCCGGTGAGGAAGCGCACCCGGCTCATCACCGCGAATCCGTCCAATGGGTTGACGGCCTTCGTTCCCGCGAACGGATCGCGCGCGACGCCACTGATCTCGACCGGAAACGCCTTGGTGTCGGAACTCACGATCGTCATCGGGACCTCAGCCTCCGCAGGCGGCGTCGCGGCGGCAGGCGTGGGCGCGACCGGCGCAGGCTTTGGCGCAACCGGTGCGGCAACGGCAGCCGTCTCCTGCTGCACGACAATCGTACCTTCGACACGGGCAGTTTCAGCGTCAGGCTTCGGCCGCGGCCGCGCAAGCGACAGGCGCCGCACGTCGACGGGCTTCGGCCGCGGCGTCGCGATGGGCAGGGCGTCGAGGTTGACGGTGATGCCGGAATCCGCCGGCGCGGGCGCAACGTCTTGCGCACCGGCAACGCCGCACGTCACGAACACGAACGCTACAAAACCGAACCGCATGAGGAGAGAATACAAGACTTGGCGCAAAAACTCACGCGCGACTGCGTCCCTTGAATACTTTCAGCAACGCTCCGTGCAGGTGTCCGTTCGAGGCCAGAATACTGCCGCTGGTAAGCATGTCCTGCTCGCTCGACAGGTCGCTGACCAATCCGCCAGCTTCCCGCACGATCACGATCCCGGCCGCCACGTCCCACGGCGACAGGCCCCGCTCCCAAAACGCGTCGTAGCGCCCGGCTGCAACCCACGCGAGGTCAAGCGCCGCCGCCCCAAAGCGCCGCACGCCGGCGACCTCGGACATCATCAAGGAGAGTTCCGCCGAGAATTCTTCGCGCTTCTCGCTCGCGATACCCATGTTCGGAATGCCCGTCGCAACCAGCGCCGTGTTCATCTCGCGCCGCCCTGAGACCCGAAGGCGCGTTTCGTTGTGCCACGCGCCCTGGCCCTTCTCGGCGATGAACATGTCGTCCGTGATCGGATTGAACACGAGCCCGGCAACCAGTTGCCCCTCGCGCTCCAGCGCGATCGAAATCGCAAAATGCGGCAGGCCGTGCAGAAAATTCGTCGTTCCGTCGATCGGGTCAATGTACCAGCCGTGCGTCTTGTCCGGCCCGTCGATCGTGCCGCCTTCTTCCATGACGAAGCTGTAGTGCGGCCGCGTGCGCAGCAACTCGTCGTGCAGCACCCGCTCGGCCTTCGTATCGGCCTTCGTCACGAAATCGGCGATGCCTTTGCGCGACACCTGCAGCTTCTCGAGCTCGCCGAAGTCGCGCACGATCGCCTTGCCGGCTTTGCGCGCGGCCGCGGTCATCACATTCATCAGCGGCGTGGTGATAGCCATCTAATCCGCGCGCTTCACGTAAGAGGAGTCTTCCGTCGCAACCACGATGCGCGTGCCCGTCTCGATGAACGGCGGCACCATCACGCGCAATCCGCTCTCGAGCTTCGCGGGCTTGTATGACGACGCGGCCGTCTGTCCCTTCACCACCGGATCGGCCTCGACGACGGTCTGCACGACCTGCAGTGGCAACTGCACGCTGATCGGCCGGCCTTCATAGCTCTCGACCTTCACGTCCATGCCGTCCGTCAGAAACCCCGCGCGCTCGCCCACGAAGTCGGCCGCGATCTCGATCTGGTCGAACGTCTCTTTGTCCATGAACGTCAGCATGTCGCCGGCCGCGAAGAGGAATGTGTACGGCTTGAAATCGAGTTCGATCTGCTCGACGGACTCGGCGGAGCGGAAACGCTCGTTCAGCTTGCGCCCGTCGAACAGGTTCTTCAGCTCAACCTGATTGTACGCGCCGCCCTTGCCGGGCTTCACCGCTTGCGTCTTCACCGCGACCCAAAGCGAGCCGTCGTGCTCGATCACCGCACCCGGTTTGACTTCGTTGCCTGCAACTTTCATGGGGGAGACTTCGTTTCACAAATGAGAAAGGGCGGTTCTTGGCCGCCCTTGCGATTGGGCGCGGAACCTATCAGGCGCCCCGTACCCGTTCAACCGCGCGAAGTGCGCTCTTTCGCAGCGTTTTCGAAGATATGGTTGAAGGCGCGAACGGCGGCTTCGGGCCCTTGTCCGTGGTCCCAAACACCGCTGGCGACCGCAAGGAAGTCGGCCCCCGCCTCGACCAACGGCAACGCGTTCGAGACGGTGATGCCGCCGATCGCGACGCACGGCGCCTCCATGATCTCCTGCCACCAAGTCAGGATCTCGGGCTCGGCTTGTGTCTTCGCTTCCTTCGTCGTGGTCGGATAGAACGCGCCGAACGCGACATAGTCCGCGCCGGCTTCGACGGCCTCCATCGCAAGGTGCCGCGAGTTGTGACACGTCACCCCGACGACTTTGTCCGGCCCAAGCAACGCCCGCGCCTCGGCATAGGGCGTATCCTCTTGCCCCACATGCACGCCGTCGGCGCCAAGCTTCTTCGCAAGGTCCGGCCGGTCGTTGACGATAAACGCAACATCGCGCGCCTGCGCCATGCGCATCAAGCGCTCGCCCGCGCGCAAAACCTCGTCGTCCGCGACGTCCTTGAGCCGCAGCTGCAGCGATGCGACATCGCCCGCGCCAAGCGCTCGGGCTAACGCGTCATCGAACGACGCGTCGAGCTTGGGTGGCGTAATGAGATAAAGGCGGCAGCGCACGTGATGACTCATTCGCGCAGATCAAGAAATAACATTGTGAGGAAGAGTTGATACTCGCCCTTATCAGCGGCGGAGAATTTAGCGATCGCATTGCGCGCAGCAGCAATCTGGGCGCGTGCGGTATCAAGGCTGGGTCGATAGTGCGGATCATAGTCCGCCTTGTGTCGTTCGACCTGCAGGGTCACAAACGTTGCCGCCGCATTTCTGATGCTATCCGAGAACGCCTTGATCCCAAGCCTCGCTGCAGCCTTTGGTGCGAGGTTGATAGAGCGCGTCGCACGGTCGCGCATCTTACCGTGCTCAAACGCTCGGTACACAATACTGTATG
>JBKJZU010000218.1:0-2957 GCA_046715015.1 Micropepsaceae bacterium | reverse complement strand
GTCATCCTCGATATGCTCGAACTCGCCGGCCATCGCCTCGCCCCACGCGGCGTGCGACGGCGGCAATGTCCGCGCCGCATGCAGCATCAGGGCGTGCGCAATCGAACGAATTCGGGACCCGCTCACGCCGGTTCCTCCTTCGCGGCAAAGGACCCGCCGACCGATATGCGTCGTGCCTGCTGACGCGCCAGCGCGCGGCCGTTCGCGGTCAGGCGATAGAGGTGCCGGCGCGGCCGCCCGGGCACGACTTCATCCTCCCACGATGACTCCAACAGACCCTGATCGCTGAGCCGGATCAGCAAGGGATAAAGCGTGCCGGACTTGAGGCCGGTGCCTTTGGAAAGCTCGTAGCCGTGACGCCAACCGCGCGGCGCATCCATCAAGGCGGCCAGCAGCAGGCGGGTCTGGGACGAGATGTTCGTGGTCCTCGGCATCGACTAACTCTACCTATGTAGAGTTTCCACGTCAAGGGGCAAGATCGCGGCGGATTCGGACCAAGCTCGCGTTGGTCTGCGCCCCATCACTGCGTCGTGATCGATTTTGCTATTGCGCGCTACACAGTACCGCGCTACCCTGCACCGCACATTAGTGGAGCGATGCGCGAAAGGTGGGCAAGGATGCGCCGAGCGAATGGGTGTCTCAACTGCGCCGGGGCGTACTCGAATTGTGCGTGCTGCGCTTTCTGGCCAGCGCGCCGAGCTACGGCTATGAGATCGTGACCGCGTTCGACGGCAAGGGTCCGCTGGCCACGGGCGAGAACACGATCTATCCGCTGCTTCGCCGGCTCAAGGCCGATCGCGCGCTCGAAACCTACATGGAAGAATCGCCGAGCGGACCGCCGCGCCAATACTACCGTCTCACCGCGCACGGGCGTCAGCATCTGACCGTACTCGAGAAGGAGTGGGGTGAGATGGTGCGGTCCGTCGAGCGCTTCCGCAACAAGGGAGGTCCGTAATGCAAGAGCATCCGTTGGTCGAACGCTACATGACCGCTTTCGAAGCCGCGCTCGCGGCACTTGAGGTTCCCGAACGCAAGGAGGTTGCCGTGGAAATCCGTAGTCACATCGCCGAATCCCTCGCCGAGGGAAAGCCGCTCGACACGGTGCTTGAGGCGCTCGGCCCAGCCGAGGCCCTCGCACGCGCCTATGCGGTCGAACTCACGTTGAATCCGCGTGGGCCGCAGAGGTTCGAGACGATCGGCCGCGTGACGCGGGTCGTCGGCCTCGTCGCGCTCGGAAGCATCATGACTATGATTGTCGTGGGCGCCCTCGGCTCCATCGGTCTCGGCTTCACGTTGTCGGGCCTCGCGGTTGTCCTCATTGCCGGCTTTGAGGCTATGGGTGTTCATCTCCCCGGCGTGGAGATGCAAGGCATTCCGCCGGCTGCGGTGATCGTGCTCGGCGTTGCGACGTTCATCCTCGGCGTCGGCGCGCTTTATCTTCTTTGGCATTACATGCGATTTCTCGTGCGCGCGTCGCGCCGCCTCCTGCCCGCCAAGACCGCAAGTCGTTGAATTTCGCGATTTCCAAGAGCACGCGCTGCAAACCAAGACTGGTTAATTGAGCGTTAATTCCCTGACGTTATCGCGCTCTACTGCGAGCACCTGCAGCAAACAAAATTCACCCTGCTCGTGGCGGTTGAGTGACGCTTTTTCGCGCTAGGCTTTCCCCTCGTGCAAGGAGGGTAGCCATGCGCGACTTTCGGATTTCATCTTGGTTCGCTGCGGTGGTCGCGGCGATTGCTCTGACTTTCGCGCTGGCGCAAGCCACGCCGGCTGCGGCCGACGACGTCGCGCGCGCTTTCACGCAAACCTTGATCGATCAAGGCTTTGGCATCCTGCGCGATACGCGCCTGGACAAGGCCACACGCGTGAACCGCTTCAACGCCTTCATCGTCGACCACATGGACGCGCGTAAGACGGCGCTGTTCACGCTGGGCAATTATCGCCGCGGCGCGCCCGAGGGCGTGGTTGAGCCGTTCGTCGAAGCGTTCACCGCTTACTCGACCGCGATCTACGGCACGCATCTCGTCGACTACGCCGCCTCCACCTTGCGGGTGACCGGCGACGTCGCGAACAAGCCGGGCGACGTCACCGTCATGACCCTGGCCGAGGGCGGCACGCTGCGCGAACCGCTGCGCATCGCCTTCCGCCTGGCATCCGACGGCGGCGCCTACAAGATCGTCGATGTGCAAGTCTCAGGGATTTGGCTCTCGATAGAGCAGCGCGATCAATTTGCCTCGGTCCTCTCGCAGAACCGCGGCGACATCGCCTCGCTCACCGTCTCGCTAAGGGACCGCGCGTCGCGCCTGCGCGCCGGCGGATAGGCGCTGGGCCTGCCGAGGACGACGTGATGGCGCGCGGAGAATGCAATTGCGGGGCCGTCGCATTTGAGATCGACGCCGCGCTCTCGGACGTGTTCGTGTGTCACTGCTCGATCTGCCGAAAGGCCACCGGCAGCAACGGCATTGCCGTGGTCTTGGTCGACAACAAAGCGTTCCGATGGCTGCGCGGCGCAGACCAAATCGCGACCTGGAAAAAGCCCGCCTCCGATTGGCAGTGCTGGTTTTGCCGCGTCTGCGGTTCTCCCCTGCCCGGCGCCAACGACGCGTCGCGAACGTTCGTTCCGGCCGGATTGATCTTGAGCGGCGGTGAAGACCTGAAGGTCGCTCACCACATTTGGGTGGGCTCGAAAGCGGTTTGGGACGAGATCGGCGATGCCGGCAAACAACATCCCGAAGCGTTCAAGCCGTAGGCGGGACCGAACGCGGCGCACGTGCCGTCTTGAGAGAAACGATGCGAGAGGCACCCCTCTCGCATCTCTCGCCGAGTGCTACGCGCTCAAGAAGAAGTCGTCGGCCGTGACGGTCGCTGCGTTGCTGACGCCGGCCAGGCGAATGACCTGGTCGGCTTGGCCGTCGATCGTCACCAGCGTGTCGGCGCCGACGTCGGTAATCGCA
>JBKJZU010000217.1:0-3442 GCA_046715015.1 Micropepsaceae bacterium | reverse complement strand
TTTGCCTCGAGTGCGCGCACGTCGCCCAAGAGCTTCAAATGGCCCTCTCGGTTAACGCGGGCGGCGTCGCTGTTCAAATCGACGCGAGTTTCGATGGCGGGCATTCGGCGCTCTTGAGAGATTTGCGCCAGATTGCATGTGCGGTGCGTTGGCGTCCATGGGGCACGTGGACGTGACGCCCGTAGGCGAATAAATTCGCTGCCGACGTCCTTTGGGGTCCTTTGATGTTTCGCCTGATTGCCGTGGCTGCGGCGTTATTCGCAGCTTGCTCGGTCGCACTCGCTCAGCCCGCGCCACAGGTTCGGCGCGTGGAGAAGGGCAATCTCGTTCTCGAGAATATTCCCGACACGCCCGCGTGGTTGCGCGAGCGGCTCAGACTGTACCAAGCGGCGCGCGGTTCCGTGTTTTTGGATTTTGCGCCCGATGGTCCAGGCATTTTGATTCAGACGCGGTTCGCCGAAACGAACCAGCTACACAAGGTGGCCGCACCGCTGGCGATGCGGCGCCAAATCACGTTCTACGACGAGCCTGTGAACAGCGCCGAGTACCGGCCGGGCAAATGGCCGAAGCGGGAAATTCTGTACAGCAAGGATTGGGGCGGCAACGAACTCTTCCAGCTCTATCTGGTCGACGAGAAGAACGGCAACGTCGTGCGCTTGACCGACGGGAAGACGCGCAACACCAGCCCCGTGTTCTCGCGCGACGGCAAGTGGATCGCGTGGTCGAGCGTTGCGTCGGACTCGGCGCGCTACCGCATCATGGTGGCCGACGCGTCCGAGCCTGCGAAGGTGCGGCAGGTGCTTGAGGAAGACGGAAGCTGGGCGCCCGGCGCGTTCTCACCCGACAACCAGACACTTGCGGTCGTGCGCACGAATTCGGTCAGCGACCAGCAGATGTGGCTTGTCGATCTGACGAACAATCGCAAGGCGCAGATCAAGCCGTCGCCGGTCAAGGTGTTTCGCGGGTCGCCCGCGTTCTCGGCCGACGGGCGGAGCCTGTTCTACATCTCGGACGACGACTCCGAGTTTCGCCACGTCGCGCGTTACGACCTTCGGACGGACGACGAAGATCCGTTGATGACGGACCTGGCCTGGGACGTCGAGGCAATGGACCTGGCGCCGAACGGGCGGACGATCGCGTTTTCGCTCAACGAAGGCGGCATCTCGCAACTCTATACGATCGGCGCGGGCGGCGGGCGGCGTGCGCCGGGGCCGAAGCTGGCACCCGGCGAGCTTGAGAACTTGAAGTTCAGTGCGGACAGCCGGCGCCTCGGCTTCACGCTGAATGGGACCGCAGGGCGCGATGCGTTCGTGTGGGATGTCAGCCGGCGTCCGCCCGTCGCGTGGACGGACAGCGAGATCGGCGGGCTCGACAAGGCGGCGTTCGTTGCGCCGACATTGGTGGAGTACGACACGTTCGACGAAGTGGACGGCAAGAAGCGGCGGATATCGTCGTTCGTGTACAAGCCGAAGGGCGTCGTGCGGGCCCCGGTGTTGATCTCGATCCATGGCGGGCCGGAGTCGCAGTTCAGGCCGAACTTCAATGCGTTCATTCAGTATCTGGTGCAGGAACTGAAGATCGCCGTCGTGGCGCCGAACGTGCGCGGCTCCACCGGCTATGGGAAGTATTTCGTCGAGCTCGACAATGCGAACCGGCGGATGGACTCCGTGAAGGACATCGGGTCGACGCTCAATTGGATCGGTGCGCAGACGGACTTGGACGCGAAGCGGGTTGCCGTCTATGGCGGTTCCTACGGCGGGTTC
The DNA here is from genome assembly GCA_046715015.1 of Micropepsaceae bacterium. Lineage (GTDB taxonomy): Bacteria > Pseudomonadota > Alphaproteobacteria > Micropepsales > Micropepsaceae > SZUA-430. Next base: position 1,679 of record JBKJZU010000217.1, on the reverse strand, counting down.
ATGACCTACGCGTCGATGATCGAATACAACGACCGTCTGGCAGCCGGCATCACGGTCGTCGGCATCTCGAACTTCTTGACGTTTTTGAGCAACACGAGCGGATACCGGCGCGATCTCAGGCGCGCGGAGTACGGCGACGACCGCGACGGGCGGATGCGGGAATACCTGCAGCGCATCTCGCCTCTCACCAACGTGGCGCGGATCAAGCGGCCGATGCTGATCATTCAAGGCGGGAACGATCCGCGCGTGCCTGCCACCGAAGCGACGCAAATGTTGAAGGCGATCCGCGCGAACAAGGCCGAGGCGTGGTACATGCTCGCGAAGGACGAGGGGCATGGCTTTCAGAAGAAGACCAATCGCGACGCGCAAAGCGCAGCCATCGCGGCGTTCTTGAAGCTGAAGCTGCTGGGGCAGAGGTTGCAGTAGCTAGTCGCCAGAGCGGCGGACGAAGACTCTGGTTACGAGGAAGAGCACCAACGCTACGGCGGCTAGGCCGAAGACGGCGTTCCAGCCGCCGAAGATCGAGGTGGCGACCGTGCCGATGACGGTTTGCGCGAACCAGAACAGGGTGTCCCAGGCGCGAGCGAAGAAGTCGGCAACGTCCATCGGATTGTCCCTCGAATGCGCTGCCGGTGCTCTTGCGCAAGCGCACCATCAGCCCCTAACAAATCGGCCCACCGCCCATATGGGGACCAATTCCGGCAAATGAACGGCGAAACGATCAAAGATGTCCTCGATCTCCTCAACTTGGAGGCGATCGAAGTGAATATTTTCCGGGGTGTGAGCCCCAAGGATCGCTCGCAGCGCGTGTTTGGGGGCCAGGTTTTGGGCCAAGCGCTGGTCGCGGCGTACCGCACGGTGGATGCGCGGGTGTGCCATTCCCTTCACGCATATTTTATCAGGCCGGGCGATCCGAAGGTGCCGATCCTCTATGAAGTGGACCGCGCGCGGGACGGGAAGAGCTTTGCGACGCGGCGCGTGGTGGCGATCCAGCACGGCGAGCAGATCTTCAACCTCTCGGCCTCGTTTCAGGTGCCCGAGCAGGGGCTCGAGCATCAGTTCGACATGCCGAAGGTCAAAGGGCCGGACGGACTTGAGAGCGAGGAGGACCGACGCCGGCGTTTGGCACATCAGCTGCCGGAAGCGGTGCGGAGCCACGTGACGCGGCAGAACCCGATCGAGCTCAGGCCGGTCGAAGACGACGACGACCTGATGAACCCGAAGAAAGCGCCGCCGTACCAGCACGTGTGGATGAAGGTTCGCGGCGACATGCCCAGCGACCTCGCCATGCACCAATGCGTACTGGCGTACGCGTCCGATATGACGCTGCTGGACACGTGCCTGATGCCGCATGGAATCAGCTGGTTCTCAGGCCGGCTGCAGTCGGCGAGCCTCGACCATGCGATGTGGTTCCATCATCCGTTCCGCGTGGACGAATGGCTGCTCTATGCGCAGGACAGCCCCAGCAGCGCCGGCGCGCGCGGGTTCAATCGCGGCAGTCTCTATACGCGCGACGGGAAGCTGGTCGCCTCAGTCGCGCAAGAAGGGCTGATCCGCGTGCGCAGTCCGAGTTAAATCGTCCGCGTGCGACAAGCTGTGCGCGACCATTCGCAGTCGTGCGGCGATCTTCTCGCGAGGCAGATCGGCACTAGATAGTCTGGCGAGCAACGAATGGGTGT
>JBKJZU010000216.1:0-3396 GCA_046715015.1 Micropepsaceae bacterium | reverse complement strand
CCCCGTGATCCATGAACAAAAGGCCTGGGTGCGTTTCTTGCAATCGCCGCGCGGGCAGCGCGAGCTTGACGACTATCTCTCCACGACGTTCGAAGGTGTCGTCGGTGCATAAGAAAGGGGCCGGGATCTCCCCCGGCCCTCGCAACTTGCGACCTTCTTACTCTTACACCGAATAATACATCTGGAACTCGATCGGATGCGGCGTGTGTTCGTACGCATACACTTCCTGCATCTTCAGTTCGATGTAGCTGTCGATGAAATCGTCGCTGAAGACGTTGCCGCGCTTCAGGAACGCGCGGTTCCGGTCGAGGTGCTCGAGCGACTCGCGCAGGCTTCCGCAAACCTGCGGCACGTCTTTCAGCTCTTCCGGCGGCAGGGCGTAGAGGTCCTTGTCCATCGGCTGGCCCGGATGGATCTTGTTCTGAATGCCGTCGAGACCCGCCATCAGCATAGCGGCATAGGCCAGATACGGATTGGCGCCAGGATCGGGGAAGCGCACTTCGATGCGCTTCGCCTTCGGGCCGGCTCCGAACGGAATCCGGATCGAAGCGGAACGGTTGCGTGACGAGTAAGCGAGCAACACCGGCGCCTCAAAGCCCGGGATCAAGCGCTTGTACGAGTTCGTCAGCGGATTTGTCAGCGCATTGATCGCCTTCGCGTGCTTGATGACGCCGCCGATGTAGTAGAGGCACATCTCCGACAAGTCGGCGTAGCCCGAACCCGCAAACAGCGGTTGGCCGCCTTTCCAGATCGATTGGTGCACGTGCATGCCCGAGCCGTTGTCGCCCTTGATCGGCTTCGGCATGAACGTTGCCGTCTTGCCGTAGGCGGCCGCAACCTGGTGCACCACGTACTTATAGATTTGCATGCGGTCGCCGGTTTTCACCAGCGTCGAGTACTTGAAACCGAGTTCATGCTGCGAGGGCGCCACTTCGTGATGGTGCTTCTCGGGCTCGATACCCATGTCGCCCATGATCGACAGCATTTCGGAACGGATGTCCTGAGAGCTGTCGACGGGCGGGACGGGGAAATAGCCGCCCTTGATCGGCGGACGGTGGCCAAGGTTGCCCTGCTCGTATTCGCGGCTCGTATTGTAGGGACCTTCGGCGGAGTCGATTTCGTAACCGACCTTGTTCATCGAGACTGTGTGACGGACGTCGTCGAAAATGAAGAACTCCGCTTCCGGGCCGAACATCGCTGTGTCGCCGATGCCGGCCGATTTCATATAGTTTTCCGCCGCCTTCGCGATCGAGCGCGGGCAACGGCCGTAAGGCTGATGCGTCGAGGGCTCAAGCACGTCGCAGAACAAGATCAACGTCTTCTGCGCGAAGAACGGGTCGATCACCGCGCTCGACGGGTCGGGCAGCAGCGTCATGTCGGATTCGTTGATCGCCTTCCAGCCTGCGATCGACGAACCGTCGAACATCGTACCGGTCTCGAACATGTCCTTATCGACGAGCGATAGGTCGAACGTCACGTGCTGCCACTTCCCCCGCGGGTCGGTGAAGCGAAGGTCGACGAACTTGACCTCCTCGTCCTTGATCTTCTTAAGGACGGTGTCTGCGTTAGCCATCATTGTTCTCCTTGACCTGGCCCCACGCAGGGGGCGTTGAGCGTTGGGTTCTAAATAGCGTCGTGGCCGGTTTCGCCGGTGCGGATGCGGATCACTTCCTCGACGGACGAGATAAAGATCTTCCCGTCGCCGATTCGGCCCGTGCGGGCGGCCTTTTGAATGGCCTCGACAGCACGGTCGACAAGGTCGTTTGGCAGCACGATCTCGATCTTCACCTTGGGCAAGAAATCGACGACGTATTCCGCACCGCGGTAGAGCTCGGTATGGCCTTTCTGCCGGCCGAAGCCTTTGGCCTCCGTCACGGTGATGCCTTGGACGCCCACTTCCTGCAGCGCCTCTTTCACTTCGTCCAATTTGAACGGTTTGATGATCGCTTCGATCTTCTTCATCGCGAGTTCCGTTTGGGGTGTGCCGGAGGGCAAGACCTCCGAAACGCGGCGGACCTTAGCGCGCGGGTTTTGGCCGGAACATCTCAGATTCTGCCGGTCCGCTAGGCAGGTGTGCACAAAGTGTGGGCACGCCCTCCGCGTCTTGCGAGCAGTTCCGCGCTTTGCCAAGGTGCAGCCGCGCTGAATGAGGCCCCCGCATGAAGCCGTTGAATCCGACCTTTGCCGGGATCGGAACCACGATATTCACAGTTATGTCCGGCTTGGCGAACCAGCACGGCGCCATCAACCTCGGCCAAGGCTTTCCGGACACCGACGGCCCCTTGGCGTTGCGCGAACGAGCCGCACAAGCGCTGATTGAAGGCCCCAACCAATATCCCCCCATGATGGGCGTCGAGGTCCTGCGCCAAGCGTTGGCGTCCCACGCCAAGCGTTTCTACGACCTGACCTACGATTGGCGCAGCGAGGTGGTTGTCACTTCCGGCGGCACGGAGGCGCTCACCGCCTCGATCATGGGCTTGGTCAACCCTGGCGACGAGATCGTGCTGATCGAGCCCGCTTACGACTCATATAGACCGATCGTGGAAGCCGTCGGCGGAGTCGCAAAGCCGATCCGCCTCTCGGCGCCGAACTGGACCCTCACCGAGCAAGCTCTCGCCGCCGCCTTCTCGCCGAAGACCAAGGCCATCCTGGTGAACTCGCCGATGAACCCGGCAGGGAAGGTTTTCTCTCGCGCCGAACTTGAGCTGCTTGCATCGTTCCTAAAGCGCTTCGACGCGCTCGCGATTTGCGACGAGGTCTACGAGCACCTGACTTTCGACGGATCGAAACACATACCGCTTGCCACGCTGCCGGGCATGTACGAACGCTGCGTGCGTGTCGGTTCGGCTGGAAAAATATTCTCGCTCACCGGATGGAAGGTGGGCTGGGTCACGGGCCCAGCCGCGCTGACTGGCGCCGTCTCCAAGGCGCACCAGTTCATCACGTTCACGACGCCGGCCGCATTGCAGATCGCTGTCGCTCACGGCCTGAACAATTTCGAGGACTACTACCTGAACCTAGCAAAGGAACTCGAAGGCAACAGCGACTATCTTGCGCGCGAACTGGCCGCCATCGGCTTCGAACCGCTCAAGGCGCAAGGCACGTACTTCCTCACGACCGACATCTCGAAACTCCGCTTCAACGGCAGCGACGTCGACTTCTGCAAACACATGACCGAGCACGCGCGGGTCGCGGCCATCCCGCTCTCCGTCTTCTTCACGGGCGACGCGCCCCAAACCCTCGTCCGCTTCGCCTTCTGCAAACAGCGCGCGGTGTTGGAAGACGCGGTGCGCCGCTTAAGCACGCATTTCAAACGCAACTAATGTGAAGTATTATGACCGATGACAGAATGCCGATCCTCATCGGCGGCGGACAGCTCACCCAACGCACCGCACA
>JBKJZU010000215.1:0-3582 GCA_046715015.1 Micropepsaceae bacterium | reverse complement strand
TTCTTCGGCTGCACGCGCAACAGCGCGATATCGGTCTTTGCGTCCCGCCCTGCCACCGTCGCCTTCAACCGGCGTCCGTTCTGAAGCGCGACGTAGATCTCCTTCGCGCCCTCGATGACGTGATTGTTCGTCACAATCAGTCCTGAGGCGTCGATCACGAATCCCGAGCCAAGCGAGCGTCCGCTCCGCTCGCCAGCCTCACGCGTCATCTGCCCGTCCCAGGCCGATGGCGAGGGCGCGATCGTGTTCTTGGCATCGGCCGTCTCGCCGGTGCGTTCGGTCGCGATGTTGACGACCCCGGGCGACAGTTTCTCGACCAGCACGGAAAATCCATCCGGCACCGGTTTCGCCGAAACCGGACCAGCGACAAACCACGCCAGCGCCATCAAGGCGCAAAACACTCTGACCAAGCGACCCCTCGCGAACGACGCCGAACGCAAACGGCGCCAATCAAGTGATCGGCGCCGCGTGGTAAAGAATGGGTTTACGGCTCAGCGCGTACCGGTGTGCCCGCGCTGAAAATACTTGAAGAACGGGCTGTCGGGCGAAATCACCATCGTGGTGTTGGCCCCGGTCATCGACGCCTCGTAAGCCTTCAGCGTCCGGTAGAATTCGAAAAACTCCCGGTCCTGTCCGTAGGCATCGCCCAACACGCGGTTCTTCTCCGCATCGCCTTCGCCGCGCAGGATTTCGGACTTCCGCGTCGCGTTCGCCTTGATGATCGTCACGTCCTTGTCGGCCGTACTCTTGATCCGCGTCGACTCCTCGTCGCCAGACGCGCGAATACCGGCCGCCTCGCGCTGACGTTCGGTTTGCATGCGTCCGAACACCGCTTCCAGGTTTTCCTTCGGGAGATCGGCGCGCCGGATCCGCACGTCGACGATCTCGATACCAAGACCCAGCGCCTGAGCTTTGATCTGGTCGCGGATCGCCTGCATCAGTTGCGACCGTTCTGACGTCAGCAACGCGGCAAACGACTTCTTGCCCAATTCGCCGCGCAAACTGGAACTCAGGATCGACGCCAAACGCTGGCGCGCCACGGCATCCGTCCGCACCGATTGATAGTAGCGCAACGGATTGACGATTCTATAGCGCGCAAACGCATCGACGACGATGCGTCGTCTATCGGATGCAATCACTTCTTCTGGCGGAGCGTCGAGCTCCAGAATCCGCTTGTCGAAAAACGTGACCGTCTGGACGAACGGAACCTTCCACGACAAGCCGGGCTCCTGCACGACCGTGCGCGGCTCACCGAACTGCGTAATCAGTGCCTGCTCGCGCTGCTCGACCACGAAGAAGGTGTTGAAGGCAACGAACACGATGGCAAGAACGATCGCGCCGATGATGCCGGGAGAGTATCTCATGGCTCAGTTCCCTCCCGCACCTTGGCTCTGCGAGCGCCGAAGCTCGGGTAACGGCAGATACTGCACCACGCCGCTCTTGTTCTCGATGATGATCTTGTTCGTGTTGCCGAGCACCTGCTGCATCGTCTCAAGATACATCCGCTCGCGCGTCACTTCGCGCGCGTTCTTGTACTGACCCAGAATCGAAAGGAAGCGTTGCGCCTCGCCTTGCGCCTCTGTGATCGCGCGTTGCTTGTATGCTTCCGCGTCCTGCTCGATCTTGGCCGCTTCGCCGCGTGCTTGCGGTATGATCGTGTTCGCGTAACGTTGCGCCTCGTTGCGCTTCTTGTCCTGATCGGCGCGCGCTGCTTGCACGTCGCGAAACGCATCGATGACTTGGGCCGGCGGGTCCACCTTGCGTAGCGCGACCCGCGTGATCGTTACACCGGCCTTGTAGAAGTCCAGCGTGGTCTGCATCACTTGGCGGACCTTTTCCTGCACTTCGGCACGGCCTTCGGTTTGAATCGAATCGATTTTGGCCTGGCCTACGGCTTCGCGCATCGCGCTTTCGGCCACGGCTTTGACCGTGCCCTCGACGTCGCTGACTTCGAACAAGTATTTCTCGGCGTCCGCAACCTTCCAAAAGACCACGAAGTCGATGTCGACCACGTTTTCGTCGCCGGTCAGCATCATGCTTTCGACCGGAACGTCCGACTCGGCGTCGCGTGAGCTATCCTCCTCGGTACGAAACCCGACGTTGGTTTGGTTTTCTTGCTCTACGTTCGGCCGCAGCACGATTTCGATTGGATAGGGCAGGCGAATGTGCAAGCCCGGGCCAAGCTTGTCGACGGCCGCACCGAAACGCATCACCACGCCCTGCTCCGCGGGCTGAATCACATAGATACCGGTCAAAAACCAAAGGATGAGCAACAGCCCACCGATCCCGGCGAACATCATCCCGCCCGGCGGTTGGTTCGGAAACATCCGCTTGAACCAATCCCGCGCGCGCTTGAACACTTCGTCCAGATCGGGCGGGCGCATGTTCGGGCCTTGTCCGCGCCCGCCGCCGCCGTTCGAGGGGCCCTGCCCCCACGGCCCGCGTCCGCCGCCGCCTGGGTTCCAGCCGCCGCCGCCCTTATTGTCGTTCCAAGGCATGCCGTCCTCTCATCCCGTCAGAAACGGGCCGTGCCAAGGCGGCCGGGCGATCGAACTCGCCGTACGCAAACAAGGACACATCCCTTACGAATCACGCGAAACACACCACATTGGATGTACCGTTAGGCCGGGTTTATAAGTTCCTAATGCCCACCCGTGCAACGCGTCACCGCAACAGATCGCAGAACGCGATCAACCTGCTATGTGGAGCGTCTCGAAATCGCGTCAAGGGCTTGAGAACAACAGAGATTTGAAATGTCGAACCTCACGCCTGACGACGTTCTCGCGGCGCTGAAAGCGGTCGTCGATCCCGCACAAAATAAGGACGTTGTTGCACTTGGGATGATCCAGGGGTTGCAGGTCAAGGACGGCCACATCTCGTTCGCGCTCGAGGTTGCGGCAGCCGACGGCCACACCAAAGAGCCGTTGCGTCTCGCTTGCGAAAAGGCGGCGCTGGCGTTGACTGGTGCGCGCTCTGTGACTGCAGTCCTAACCGCCCATAAGCCTGCCGCGCCGCAAACCGGCCGCGCGGGCTCGCCGGATCGACAGGGTCCGGCGGGGGTGAAAGCCGTCATCGCGGTCGCGAGCGGCAAGGGCGGCGTAGGCAAATCGACCGTCGCGGTCAACCTCGCGGTCGCACTGCACCAGCTGGGACGGAAGGTCGGCCTGCTCGACGCCGACATCTACGGCCCCTCGATCCCGCGCATGTTGGGCCTCACCGGCAAGCCGACCTCGAAAGACGGAAAAATCCTGCAACCAATGCAGGCATGGGGGCTGAAAGCGATCTCAATCGGCTCGCTCATCGAGGAAGATCGAGCGATGGTTTGGCGCGGCCCGATGGTGATGACGGCGCTGACCCAACTCATCTACGACGTCGAATGGGCCCCGCTCGACGTGCTCGTCGTGGACATGCCGCCCGGCACCGGCGACGCACAACTGACGCTGACGCAGCGCGTGCCACTGGCCGGCGCCATCATCGTCTCGACGCCGCAGGACATCGCTTTAATCGACGCGCGCCGCGGTCTTGCAATGTTCAAGCAAGTTCACGTGCCGATTTTCGGCATCGTCGAAAACATGTCGATGT
>JBKJZU010000214.1:0-4322 GCA_046715015.1 Micropepsaceae bacterium | reverse complement strand
TTGCCCGACAACGGTGAACAACGTCGAGTCGATCGCCGTCGCGCCGGAAATTCTGCGCCGCGGCGCTGCGTGGTTCTCCGCGCTCGGCCGCCCGAACAACACCGGCACGAAGCTGTTCTGCATCTCCGGCCACGTGAACAAGCCCTGCAACGTCGAAGAGGAAATGGGCATTCCGCTCCGCGAACTCATCGACAAGCATTGCGGCGGCGTGCGCGGCGGTTGGGACAACCTGCTTGCCGTGATCCCAGGCGGTTCGTCGGTGCCGCTGATCCCAAAGTCGATCTGCGACACGGTGCTGATGGATTTCGACAGTTTGCGCGACGTGAAATCGGGCCTGGGCACAGCAGCCGTCATCGTGATGGACCGCTCGACCGACATCGTGAAAGCGATTGCCCGCCTCGCGCGCTTCTACAAGCACGAGTCCTGCGGCCAGTGCACGCCGTGCCGCGAAGGCACCGGCTGGATGTGGCGCGTGATGGAACGGCTCGTGACCGGCGACGCGGACCCGAAGGAAATCGACCTGCTGCTCGAAGTGACCTACCAAGTCGAAGGCCACACGATCTGCGCCCTCGGCGACGCGGCAGCGTGGCCGATCCAAGGCCTGATCCGACACTTCCGCACCGAAATCGAACGCCGCATCAACGCCAAGCGCGCAGGCAAACCTGCTGCGGTCGCGGCGGAATAGGGCCATGATCAAACTCATCGTCGACGGCAAGGAAATCGAAGTCCCGGCGGACTACACGCTGTTGCAAGCATGCGAAGCGGCCGGCGCCGAGATCCCGCGCTTCTGCTACCACGAGCGCCTGTCGATCGCGGGCAACTGCCGCATGTGCCTTGTCGAACTGAAGGGTTCGCCGAAGCCGGTCGCGTCGTGCGCCTGGGGCGTGCGCGATTGCAGGCCGGGCCCGAACAACGAGCCGCCGGTCGTGAACACGAATTCGCCGCTCGTGAAAAAGGCGCGCGAAGGGGTGATGGAGTTCCTGCTCATCAACCACCCGCTCGACTGCCCGATCTGCGACCAAGGCGGCGAGTGCGACCTACAGGATCAAGCGATCGCCTACGGCCACGCGAAGTTCAACCGCTTCGAAGAAAACAAGCGCGCGGTCACCGACAAGAACATGGGGCCGCTCGTCAACACGATCATGACGCGCTGCATCCACTGCACGCGCTGCGTCCGGTTCGCGGCGGAAGTCGCAGGCGTCGACGAAATCGGCGCGACGGGCCGCGGCGAGGATATGGAGGTCACGACCTATCTCGAGCACGCGATGTCGTCGGAACTTTCCGGCAACGTAATTGATCTCTGCCCGGTCGGCGCGCTCACTTCGAAGCCGTACAAATTCAACGCGCGCCCGTGGGAGCTCACCAAAACCGAGTCCGTGGACGTAATGGATGCGGTCGGCTCGGCGATCCGCGTGGACGCGCGAGGCAGCGAAGTGATGCGCTTCCTGCCGCGCATCAACGAAGACGTGAATGAGGAGTGGATCTCCGACAAGACGCGCTTCGTGTGGGACGGTTTGCGCCGCCAGCGCCTCGACACGCCCTACATCCGCAACAACGGCAAGCTGCAGCCAGCGTCCTGGCAGGAGGCGTTCGCCGCCATCGCCGAACGCGTGCGTGGCACCCGGCCAGAGCGCATGGCCGCCCTCGTCGGCGACCTCGTCAGCGCCGAACCGATCAAGGCGTTGAAGGATCTGATGACGGCGCTTGGGCTGGCCAATCTCGATTGCCGTCAGGACGGCGCGAAGATCGGCCACGGCCCGCGTCAGAGCTATCTCTTCAACACGACCATCGCCGGCATCGACAGCGCCGACGCGCTGCTGCTCGTCGGCACGAACCCGCGCTGGGAAGCGCCGATCGTCAACGCGCGCATCCGCAAGGCGTGGCTGCGCAACGACCTAAAGGTCATGCGCATCGGCCCGCGCTTCGATCTGACCTATCAGGTGCAGGATCTCGACAACAATCCGGCCGACCTTGCCGACATTGCGAGCGGCAAACACCGCGCATTCGAAGTACTGAAGAACGCGAAGCATCCAATGTTGATCGTGGGCCAGGGCGCGCTCGCGCGACCCGACGGCGCCGCGATCCTCGATGCTGCCGCACAGATCGCGCGCAACACCGGCATGATCGGACCGGCGGGCGAGGGCGGTTGGAACGGTTTCAATGTGCTCCACACCGCGGCCGCCCGTGTCGGCGCACTCGACCTCGGCTTCTTGCCGGCGAAGGGCGGCAAGGACACCGTCGCCATCCTCGACGCCGCGTCGCGCGGCGACATCGACTTCGTCTACCTGCTCGGCGCCGACGAAATCGACACGAAGAAACTGGGCAAGGCGTTCGTCGTCTATCAAGGCACCCACGGCGACGCGGGCGCCAACCGCGCCGACGTCGTCCTGCCAGGCGCCGCCTACACCGAACAGAACGGCACCTACGTGAACACCGAAGGCCGCGTGCAACGCGCGGGCCGCGCCACGTTCCCGCCTGGTGACGCCCGCGAAGACTGGGCAATCCTGCGCGCACTGTCCGACGCGCTCGGCAAGCGCCTGCCGTACGACGACATGGGCGCGCTCCGCCAAGCGATGCTGAAAGACGTGCCCCATTTCGCAGAGATTGACAGCGCACCGGCGAACCCCGGCGCGGACGCGGCCATTTGGACGAACATCGGTGCGGCCGGCACGATCGCCAAAACGCCGTTCGAGGACGCGGTGAAGGACTTCTACCTCACGAACCCGATCGCGCGCGCCAGCCACGTCATGGCCGAGTGCAGCACGGCCTTCGTCAAACCGCGCCTGAGCGCAGCGGCGGAGTAGGGCGATGACCGCGTGGCTTAACTCCTGGAACGACAGCCTCCTCGACTTCTACTGGCCGAACGCGTTCTGGCTCGACCTCGTGGGCATGACGGCGATGATGCTGTTGTTCATCGTACTGCTGCTGGTCATGATCGCCTTCATCCTGCTGTTCGACCGCAAGGTTTGGGCAGCGGTGCAAATGCGGCGCGGTCCGAACGTTGTCGGTCCCTACGGCCTGCTGCAGTCGTTCGCCGATCTGCTGAAATTCGTCTTCAAGGAACTCATCGTACCGTCGGGCGCGAACAAAGGGGTGTTCTTGCTTGCCCCCCTCGTCTCGACGACGCTGGCCCTAGGCGCCTGGGCGGTCGTGCCGGTCGCTGATCGCTGGGTGTTTGCCGACATCAACGTCGGCATCCTCTACATTTTCGCGATCTCGTCGCTGGGCGTCTACGGCATCATTATGGGTGGCTGGGCGTCGAACTCGAAGTACCCGTTCCTGGGCGCGCTCCGGTCCGCCGCGCAAATGGTCTCCTACGAAGTTTCGATCGGCTTCGTCGTCATCACGGTCCTGCTCACCGCGGGCACGCTGAACCTCTCGAAGATCGTCGAGGCCCAGGCCGGCGGCATGCACCACTGGTACTTGTTCGGCCATCTGATGCCGATGGCCGTCGTCTTCTTCATTTCCGCCCTGGCCGAAACGAACCGGCCCCCGTTCGACCTGCCCGAGGCCGAATCCGAACTCGTCGCCGGCTTTATGGTCGAATACTCGTCGACCCCGTACCTGCTCTTCATGCTGTCCGAATACGTCGCCATCGTCCTCATGTGCGCCATGATGACGATCCTGTTCTTAGGGGGCTGGCACGCGCCGATCGAGATCGCGCCATTCACCTGGGTGCCCGGCATCATCTGGTTCATCATCAAGGTGTGGGCGATCTTCTTCCTGTTCGCGATGGTGAAGGCGATCGTGCCGCGCTACCGCTACGATCAGCTGATGCGCATCGGCTGGAAGTTCTTCTTACCCATCTCGCTGCTCTGGGTCGTTCTGACCGCGGGCTATCTCATCGCCTTCGACAAGTTGCCGGGGTAGGGCCATGCAGTTCTTCAGAATGATCTTCATGGTCGACTTCCTCCAGGGCTTCTGGCTCGCGCTGAAATACCTCGTCAGCCCGAAGAAGACGCTGAACTACCCGTTCGAGAAGGGCGCGCTCTCGCCCCGGTTCCGCGGCGAGCACGCGCTACGCCGTTATCCGAACGGCGAGGAACGCTGCATCGCCTGCAAGCTGTGCGAAGCGATTTGTCCGGCGCAGGCGATCACGATTGAGGCCGAACCGCGCGACGACGGCTCGCGCCGCACCACGCGTTACGATATCGACATGGTCAAATGCATCTACTGCGGCTTCTGCCAAGAGGCCTGCCCGGTGGACGCCATCGTTGAAGGGCCGAACTTCGAGTACGCCACCGAAACCCGTGAAGAGCTGCTCTACGACAAGGCAAAGCTGCTCGCGAACGGCGACCGCTGGGAACGCGAAATCGCAAAGA
>JBKJZU010000213.1:0-9202 GCA_046715015.1 Micropepsaceae bacterium | reverse complement strand
ATGGATTGGCTCGACAAGGAGAGCATCGGTGTCGCGGCGATGCATGACTATTGCTTGACGCTTCAGCGTCATTTCCTCGACCGGCTAGCCGGAGCAAAGACAAACCTAAGACCGATCAACCTCATGATCGCGGACGAGCGCCGCCGCGGCCGCTTCCTCACGTTCCGCACGAGCGAAGCCTCCCGCCTCGAGCGGGAACTTGGTAGTCGCAACATCATCGTCGACCACCGCGCCGACCGGCTGCGCATCGGCTTTGGAATTTATCAAGACGAGGGCGACGTCGAACGCCTCGTCGCGGCGCTGAAAGAGATCGGCTGATCCTGCATCAACGCCGCGACAGATACCGCTGATAGGCGGCGCCGTCGTCGATGTCGTCCAGCACGGTATCCAGGACGGCGACATCGCCCAAGCGATCGACCGTATCTTGCATCGTGTGGGCGCTGGACCAGCGGACCCCATCCAGCACATCGCCACGCAAATGTTGCGGATGCCTGGCGCCGATCAGCCAATACCCACCATCGCGCGCGGCCCCAAGCGCGAGCGGCGCACGCCCCAAAGCGCCGAAGGCCGAAGTCAGATGCGCGACGGTGACATCGGGAATGTCGCTGCCGATCACAACCGCCGGCCGCGTACCGGCCGCGCGAAGCGCACGCACCATCCGCCGCCCAAGATCGCCGTGTCCCTGCGCGACGATAGGGGCCGATGGCCACCCGTCACGCACATGATCCGGCGTGACAGCGAGGACAAGGTCGAAGCGTGGATCGCCCTGAACCCGCCGCACGAGGTCACCCAGCACAAATCGGTAGAAGCGCAACGTCTCGCTAGCGCCGATATCGCGCGCAAGCCGCGTTTTCACGGCACCATAGCGCGGTGCCCGGGCGAAGATGACGACGAGAGGCTTAGCCATACAAGCGTGCAAGCCGCTTCGGCGGCACGCCCAAGAAATAGAGGCTGAGCAACATCAGGTTCTTCACCGGCCGAAACCAATAGCCGTCGCGCCGGTATCGTTCGGCCGATGTGGTCGCGGTCGCCGGCAACTCGACAAGGCGCTCCCGTCCGATCCGCCGCACCATGTCGACGTCTTCCATGATCGGGAGGTCCAAATAACCGACGAACGAGTTGTACATCGTTCGCGACATCAACAAGCCCTGATCGCCATACGGCAGGCCAAATCTACGTGCCCGCCAGTTCGCAAGCGTTTCGACGCGCCGCGCGGCGCGCGACGCATCGTCAAGCGCAAAAGTGAAATAGGCGGCTTTAAGATTATTGCCTTTGCCGCGCATGAACGACGTGACGGTCGTGCTCCAAAACGGTTCCAAGGTCGTGTCGGCGTGCAAGAACAACAGCCAGCGCCCCGTCGCTTCTTTCGCACCGGCCGACAGCTGCACACCGCGGCCTTTCGGGGACTGGATGACCCGCGCTCCGGCGTCCTCGGCACGCAGGATAGTGTCGTCGCCCGATCCGCCGTCGACGACCACAACGTCGATCGCAAGCGTGTCACGCGCCTCGTCGATCGCAGCCAAAGTCGCGCTTAACCGCGCGCCCGCGTTGAGCGTCGGGATGATGACGGTCAGATCGATTGCCGATGGCGCTTTCATGGGCACATTTTCTGCCACGGCCGGTGGCGACCAGCCACCAACCGTAAGCGGCGCAGCGCGCGCGGCGGAAGCAGAACCCATGGCGAATCACCGTATTGGAGCACGACCCTAACGCGATCGAATTGCATTTTGCCGGGTAGCGATCCGCGCGGATTGCGATCCAGCGCGCGCTGTGCCCGTGACGCAACCCAACCCAAGCGAAGATCAGTCTCGGATAGTAGGCTCAGCGCTAGCAGTCAAATAATCGCAGAATTTAGCCCTTGCCATAGTAACAAGCTCGTACTAACTACCTCCCAATAGCCGCTTTTCGCGGCGTTGGGAGGCAGACCTATGGGCGACTTACTCGGCGCGTTGATCGCGTTGCTCGTCTTCTTGCTGATTGCGCCAGTTGTGATCCTGGTGGTGCTGGTTGCCCTGGGCTTTGCGGCGATCGGCGTCGCGATCGGCCTCGCCTTTACGATCTTGGGCCTCGCGATCCAGTTCCTGGTTTGGGCAGCGCCCTTCCTACTCGTATTCGGGCTCATCTACCTGATCTTCCGCCCGTCGTCGTCGAAGCGCGAACTCGCGCGCGAATAACGCATTCAATCGCAAACCCGGCGCGACTAGGGTGTCCTGAGAAATCGGGGCACTCATGAATTTCATAAGCGACAACACTGCGCCCGTGGCGCCGGAAGTTTTGGCGGCGCTCGCCCGCGTCAACGACGGCGTTGCGGGCAACTACGGCGACGACCACGTTACCAACTGGCTCAACGCGAAGCTCTCGGCGTTGTTCGAGAAAGAGGTCGCCGTCTTTCCCGTCGCCACCGGAACGGCAGCAAACGCGCTTTCGCTCGCGACTCTGACGCCGCCCCATGGCGCGATTTTTTGCCACGAAGGCGCACACATCCACGTCGACGAGTGCGGCGCGCCGGAATTCTACAGCCAAGGCGCAAAGCTCGTGCCGCTCAAAGGCGCGCATGGGAAGGTGACACCCGAAGCGGTCAAAGCCGCCTTCGCGCTCCACCAGCGCGGCGTCGTGCATCACGCGCAGCCGGCAA
The DNA here is from genome assembly GCA_046715015.1 of Micropepsaceae bacterium. Taxonomy (GTDB): domain Bacteria; phylum Pseudomonadota; class Alphaproteobacteria; order Micropepsales; family Micropepsaceae; genus SZUA-430. The sequence continues at coordinate 6,567 of JBKJZU010000213.1, read as the reverse complement.
CGATCTCGATCACGCAAGCGACCGAACTTGGCACGGTCTATACGAACGCCGAAGTCGAAGCGCTCTCGCGCTTTGCAAAGAACGAACGCCTTGCGCTTCACATGGATGGCGCACGCCTGGCAAACGCGATCGTGCATCTGAAATGCACACCAGCCCAAGCGACATGGAAGGCGGGCGTCGACGCGCTCTCGATGGGCTTCACGAAGAACGGCGCCATGGCGGCGGAAGCGGTGATCTTCTTCGACCCCGCGCGGGCGGCCGACATGACGTACCGGCGCAAGCGGGCAGGGCACTTGTTCTCGAAGATGCGCTTTCTCTCGGCCCAAATCGAAGCGATGCTTGAAGCTGGCCTCTGGCTCAAACTCGCGGGCCATGCGAATGGCATGGCGGCCCGCCTCGCGGGTGGGCTTCGCGAGATCCCCGGCCTCGCGATCGAACACGCAGTCGAAGCCAACGAACTCTTTGTCCGCCTGCCATCGGTCGCCGCGATGAAGTCCCTCGAAGCCGCGGGCGCAAAGTTCTACGAGTGGGAGCCGCCGCTCGAAGGCCGCCCGCTGATCCGCCTCGTCTGTGCGTTCTCGACGACCCAGACCGAGGTGGATGCGTTCCTGGCGGTCGCAAGCAAAGCGAACTGACGATATTGATGACCGGAGGCGGGGGAGAGAGAACCACCTCCGGTCTGCCGAAGCCCTTAGCCTACTTCGGCATCAAAACGCGGTCGATCGAGTGGATCACGCCGTTCGACTGGATCACGTCATAGACGGTGATGTCGGCGGCGGCCCCGGTCGCATCTTTGAGGATGACGTTGATCGGCCCGTTCATCTCAGCCGTCAGCGTGCCGCCGGCGACCGTCTTCAGCATGGCTTTGCCATTGCCCTTTTGGATCATGCCGCGCAGATCGTTGTAGGTGAGACGGCCCGCGACGACGTGGTAGGTCAGAACGCCGGTCAACGCGCCTTTGTTCTCGGGCTTAAGCAGGGTCTCGACGGTGCCGGCCGGCAGCGCGGCGAACGCCGCGTTCACCGGCGCGAACACCGTGAACGGACCTTTGCTCTGCAGCGTGTCGACGAGGCCGGCGGCCTTCACGGCGGCGACGAGCGTCGTGTGATCGGCTGAGTTCACGGCATTCTCGACGATGTTCTTCGTCGGGAACATGGCTTGACCGCCGACCATGACGCTGGCCAAGGCCGCGCCCGAAAGCAGTGCGGCGGCAGCGACGGCAAGCGTAGCTTTACGTGCGAAAGACATAGTGATTTCTCCATTCGGACAAAGTTTGACTGGCTCCGGAAAGCACCATGCTTGCCGGATGAAGTGCGCCCGAGTGTTTCGGGAACGGCTGCGAACGGGGCGGCGGGCCTCTCAGCGGTAAAGCCGCACCGATCGCTGCTGTCGGGGTCTTCTACGCGGGGCCCGCGGAATGGGTTGTGTGAATCGGTTCACCAGGCCGTGAGCATGCCCGAATGATGACGCAAAGCGTGACGAGCGCACGAAACCGTCGGGCAAGGTGATCCGAACCGGCGGAGAGTCGTAAGCGCTGATTCAATCGCTACGTTTCGGCAGTCGCCGGTCTGGGTTGGGGCGTCACGTCGCGCAAACGTAGGATCGTGAGCAGCGCCAGGAACGCGCCGGCTGACAAGAAAATGTGCCACAGAAAGTGCGACCCGGTCCCGAATGTCGCGCAAGCCCAGCCATCCGCAGATCGGAACGTCAACGCAGTCAGCGCCGACAACAGCGCCGCGCCGCCGAGTATCGCTGCATCCCGCGAAACCGCGGCGCTGCGCATGATGAGCCAGAGCGCCAGCCCCACGATCGCAACCGCGCTCGCCGCCATGCGGCCCGGGATCGGCAGGCCGAGATCGACGAACCTAAGCGCGATCACCGCCGCCAGAAACGCGCCGAACGCCAGCGCCAGCTGCGGCCACGGCGCGACCCGCCGCGCCCAAACCAGAGCCATCACAAGCACGAAGATCGCGGCCGGCAAGAAGTCGAGCGTCAGCGACCAACGCGTCCGAAGCCCGTGCCACAAAACGCTGCCGACGCCGTTCGTGATCAGCAAAGCGCATAGGATGTAAAGCTCGATCGATCGCGGCGCCCGCCGCATGACCTGAAACAGCGCGAGCAACCCGAACACGACGATGACCCCGCTCGAAATCGCGTTCGCAGGCTCCACGGGAAAAATCCCCGCAATCGTGTCCGGCGTCTCGCAGTAAGTAGGACCAAACCGTTCCATGACTTGCCTCTAACCTGGCGGTCGCGCCCGCCCGACGATGATGCGGCCATCAAGGGCCGGCGCGACCTTACCCTTTGCGCGGATGTAGTCGATCACGACATTGGCAACCAGAGCCGCCTCCGCCTCACCAGCCAACACCTTCGCCGATTTGAGCGCAGCGTATCCGTCGCCTCCGTTCGCCAAATAGTCGTTCGTTGCCAGACGATACTTCGCCTTCGGATTGAGCGCGGCGTCGTTCACCGTCACAGAAACGACGCGTTGCCCGGCCGCGCGCGCGACGTCCGCTTTGATCCGCATGCCCGACACCTGCGGAAAGCGCCCGATCTCGTTCTCAGCGCCGGTGAAACCCTGCTCCAGCGCCGCCTTCAGCTGAGCGCCGCTGACTTCGAGCACATACGCTTTGTTCAAGAACGGCAGCTCGGTCAGGATGTCCTTCCGCGTCAGCTCCGTGCCGGCCGCATAGACCTTTCCGCCACGAAACCCACCGCCGTTGATCAAGACGACGTCACTCTTCGTCGCCTCGCGCATGGCATCCGCAAACAAATTGCCGATGACAGCCTCACCGCCGCGCACCGTCGCATTGCGGCTGTCGAGTTCGGTTTCTGTCGTGCCGATCGGTTGACCGAGTTCGGAATCCAGCGTTTTTGCATAAGCCGCGACCCGCGCCTCGACGTCTGCATCGGGCACAACATCGGCGGTGTCGATGAACCGGAACCGCGGCCACCACCGCACGCGGCGCTTGCCGTCGCGCTCCTCGACCTTCACCGCGAGATCGACCGCGACGACAACCATGCCGTCTTGGCCGGCCTCGACAATCGCCGTCTTCTCGTTGAACTGCATATAGAGGTCGTGGTCGTGTCCGGACAGAATCACCTCCGCAATCCCCGATGTGTAGAGCTGTTCGTCCAGCGCGCGCCCCGCGTGCGGCACCAGAACGATCAAGTCGGCACCCGCCTTGCGCAACCGCGCCGCTTCGCGCTCTGCCGTGGATAGGCTCTCGGCAAATTGCAGTTTCCCGGGCTTCGACGAAACGGGCGAGTCGTCTGCCGTCAGCCCGATGACGCCCAGCTTCACCGGCCCGAATGCAAAAATCTTGGAATCGACGATACCGGCAAGCGGTTGTCCCGCCGCGCTGCGCAAATTCGCGGCCAGCACAGCAGCCTTCGTTTCCCCCATCCGTTTCATGAACACTTCGGGGCCGAAGTCGAACTCGTGATTCCCGGGCACGAACACGTCGAGCGGCGTCATGTTGAACAGGTCAATGATGTGCGCGCCCTTGTCGAACCCCGACATCAGTGACGGGGAAATCGTGTCCCCGGCATGAGCGATCAGTACGTTCGGGTGCCGTGCCTTCTCCGATTTCAGCGCGGCGGCGATCCGTGCCATACCGCCGCGGCCGTTTTCCGCCTCCATCTTGTAGACGTCGCTCGTGAGCACGATCGTGACCGAAATTTCATCCGGAGCGGCGCTCGATTCGACCCGTGATTGGGGCTGGGACGCACAAGCGGGAACCGCCGCAACAACGCAGAGGATAAGCAGGGCACGCAGAAGTCGCATCACTGTCGCTCCAAACGTCTTCATAGGCAAACTGGACCCGGGATTGCCAATTTGGTCAACAAGTCACAATTCGGGGACACAGATTCGTTGACGCATCGGTGCCTTGCGCTTACGTTCGCCCTCATGGCTCGATTGGCAAGAGCGGTGGCGCCTGGCGCGCCCCATCACATACTGCAACGGGGCAATCCCGGGCAGCGGATTTTCGCGACCGATCAGGATTACAAGGACTACCTCGCGTTGGTCGCGGAAGGATGTGCGTCTGCGCGCGTAGGCGTCCTTGCGTATTGCCTGCTGCCGAAGCAAGTGCACCTCATTCTTGTGCCGCCAAGCCCCAAGGCGTTGCGCCAAGCGTTGGGTGAGGCGCATCGCCGCTTCACACGCGCTATGAACCAGCGCCGCTCGCGTGAGGGCGGGCTGTTTCGCGGCCGCTTCTCGTCGTTCCCGATGGATCAGGCATCGCTGCCGATGGTGGCGCGCTTCGTCGAGCAGGCGCCTGTGCGCGGCCGCGCCGCAGCCAAGGCGGGCGGTTGGAAGTGGTCGAGCGCCGGTGTTCACTTGAAGGGTAAGGTCGACGGCTTCGTCGACGTAAAGGGTCTAGGCAAAAGTGCCAGCGCCTGGAAGACTGAATTGGCAAAGCCGTTAGCACCGGCCGACTTGAAGACGATCGCGGCCTGCGAACACACGGGCCGCCCGTTCGGCTCGCTAGCATTTGTGAAATCGCTCGAGAAAAAGCTCGGCCGCACGCTCGCGCGTCAACGCCCGGGGCCGAAGCCCAAGGCGAAGAAAAAACCGAAACGCTGAATTATTGCGCGGCGCGGCGCATTGGTGCGACGTCGGGCGTGCGCGCCTTGATGAAGGCCGCCGCGCGGGTCAACGAAACCTTCGATTCCGGCAACTCGGGCAGGCCTTGGAACAAGTGCGGCATGCCGTCGTAAACCTCGACGTTCACGTTGATGTTCGCAGCCGCCGCGCGCTCGCCCAGCCGGCTAGCGTCGTCTTTCAGAACCTCAAGGCTCCCCGCGTGGATCATTATCGGCGGCATGCCGCGGAAGTCGCCATAGAGCGGCGAGGCGAACGGCTCCGCGGGCGAGGCACCCTTCAGATAGTGCCGCGCACAGGTCGCGAGCAGTTCCCAGTTCAACGCATCGTCGTTCGCTTTGTTCTTCAACATCGACCAGCCGGACATTGTCATGTCGGCCCACGGCGAGAAGCAAAGCGCCGCCGCCGGCAAGGGCAAGCCCGCGTTGCGTAGCGCGAGCAGCGTTGCAAACACCAAGCCGCCGCCCGATCCGTCACCCGCAAACACGATGTTCGCTGGTGTGATGCCTTGCGTCAGAAGCCAGCGATACGCATCGGCAGCGTCGCGTAGCGCGGCGGGATAGGGAAATTCTGGCGCCAAGCGATACTGCGGGACCAGCGCACGCGCACTCGCCGCGTGCGCCAAACGCGAGATCAACGCGCGGTGGCTCTCCGGCGATCCGGCAATGAAGCCGCCGCCATGGAAATAGAGGATGACGCGCCGGCCGGTTGCCGATTCCGGAACCACCCACTCGCCGCGAATGGCGCTGATCAAAACGGGCTGAACGTCGACTCCGGTTTGCACCGGCCCGAACCCTGCCCAAAATTGTTTGATGTGTTCCCGCAGATCTTCGATCGATGCGGACGGATCGAAAGCGGCCTGGCGCCGCGCCAACGCGGGACGGCGACTGAAGGTACGCGGCCAATTCATCATACTGGAGCTGCCCCGAACAGCATTACGACGACGGCTCCCCCCATAATCGAAGAAACTGTTGCCCCCAATCGCAACTGCCGCCTCACACAACCAACACTACAGGAGTGAGCCACGCTTGAGAATCACTTTCTCAATAGGCAGTGGAAAAAACACAAGAGGCATCAAGGTGTTCGTGCACAAGCTCCTGTGCAAAACAACTCAACCTGTGAACGTCCTCACACGTTCACGCACTGTTGGCGAGTACCATGAAAGACGCAACCGCCACTTTCGGCAGTGAGATGCGCTCCAACAATCGTTCGATGGGTAACGGCGTCGGTTGTCTTCGCCGCCGGTAGATGATTAGTCGCCTGCCTTCCGCATGGGATGCCGATGTCGGTTCGTAACCTCAAGTCATTCTTCGCACCGAAAAGCATCGCGCTGATCGGCGCGAGCCGCACGCCGAACTCGGTCGGCGACGTGGTCGCCCGCAATCTTCTTGGCGCGGGCTTCGAAGGCACGATCGCACTGGTTAACCCTCACGGCGGCGAGCGGCACGGTCAGCGGCTCTACGAGAACATCGCGGCCCTGCCGGAGACGCCGGAACTCGCGATCCTGGCCACGCCGCCGGGACCGATCCCAGATCTGATCGCCGAACTGGGCGCCCGCGGAACAAAGGCTGCGGTCGTTCTCACCGCCGGTTTCGCTGAGATGGGCGAGGGTGGCGACGCACTTCAGAGCCGCATGCTTGAAGCCGCGCGCCCGCACACGCTTCGCATCGTGGGCCCGAACGGCATCGGCATCTTGAGTCCAAGCGGCCATGTCAACGCGAGTTTCGCCCACCGCATGGCGCCCTCGGGCCGCACAGCCTTTGTCACGCAGTCTGGCGCGATGTTGACCACCGTGCTCGACTGGGCCTCCGCGAGAGGCCTCGGCTTCTCGCATTTGGTTTCGCTCGGCGGCGTGAGCGACGTCGACTTCGGCGACATGCTCGACTACCTCGCTGACGACGCGAGCACGGACGCCGTGTTGCTCTACATCGAAAACATCACGAGCGCCCGCAAGTTCATGT
>JBKJZU010000212.1:0-3747 GCA_046715015.1 Micropepsaceae bacterium | reverse complement strand
GTGCTGATCCTACTGACGCTCGGCGCGGCAATCGATCACCGCTTCTTCGGCAGGTTGGGAACGAAGCAAGACCCGCGCGACTGATCAGTCGAGCGCGACACTCTCTAGCACGCCCTTCGGAATGCCGTAGTAGTCCGACAGTTCTTCGTGGTCGTGGCCGTAGTCATAGACCAGTTCGTCGCCCGCTTTGATGTCGTGCGTCGCGTAGAACTCCATCGTCATCTCGGCGTAGTTCGAGACCAGCGCCACGTTCTCCGGCAGTCCGTGATTGATCAAGCTGCCGAGCCCCAGCACGACGGCAAGGTCGTCCTCGTCGTTCCACTGAAAGACATAGCGCCCGATCACGGTTTGATCGGTGTGATCGGACTCGTCCCCCGGCACCAATATGATCGGATCAGCGAGCACCAGTGCGCCCTTGGCGATGTCGCGCGCGGCGAATACGCAGCGCCCTTTGCTTGGGACTTGGCGCACGATCAGGTTCGACGAGGGAATCGGGGTCAATGGAAAACTCTCGGGTGGCCGACAACCGGCGGGCGAGCAACCTACTGATCGCCAAGCCCCAATCAAGGGTTTTGGGCCGCATTCCAGCGATTTCTTTTTCACCTCAGCGTGACGTGACGCGCGCGCAAACGATCACTAAGTTGCGCCCCAACCATCCTGGGGAAGCCAACCGACATGAAAAGACGCTCATTCCTGCAAGGCGCCGCCGCGACGGCCGCGCTATCCGTTTCGACGTCCACCGTGGCGCTCGCCAAAACCGTGAAGAAGGAGACAGCATTGGGACCGTTACTCGAACCGTGGTCCGGCCCGAACGGCGGCATCCCGCGCTTCGACCAAGTGAAGCCCGCGGACATCAAGCCCGCCTTCACGAAAAGCATGGACTTGTTGCGCGCCGAGATCCGCACGATCACGACGAACAACGCGCCCGCGACGTTCGACAACACGGTGATCCCGTTTGAAGATGCCGGACGTCCGTTCGGCCGCGTCCAGAGCTTCTTCGGCGTCTACACCTCGACGATGAACGACAAGACGATGCAGGCGATCGACACCGAAATGTCGCCGGTGTTGGCATCGTTTGGCGATGAGATCATCCAGAACGACGCGCTGTTCCAACGTCTCAAGGCGGTGCACGACGGCCGTCAAGCGGCGGGCCTGAACGCCGAGCAGCAACGCCTGACCGAAGTCTACTACAACCGCTTCTCACGCCAAGGCGCCGGTCTGAACAAAGAGCAGAAGGCCCGTCTCGCCGAAATCAACAAGCGCTTGGCGACGCTGTTCACGCAGTTCGGCCAGAACCAGCTCGCCGACGAAGAGAACTACAAGCTCGTCGTCGACAAGGAAGCCGATCTCGCCGGTCTGCCACAAGGAATCCGCGACGGCGCCGCCGAAGCAGCGAAGGAAGCCAAGCAGCCCGGCAAGTGGGTGTTCTCGAACACCCGCTCTTCGATCGAGCCGTTCCTCGTCTTCGCCGACAACCGCGCGCTGCGCGAGAAGGGTTGGCGCATGTGGGTCAACCGCGGCAACAACAACGACAAGAACGACAACAAGGCGATCGCGGGCGAGATCCTGCAGTTGCGCGCCGAACGCGCGCGCCTGCTCGGCTTCCAAAGCCACGCGCATTGGATCGTCGCCGACAACATGGCCAAGACCCCGGAAGCGGCCATGGGCCTGATGATGAAAGTTTGGCCCGCTGCCGCCGCCGCCGTCAAAGAAGACGTCGCCGCAATGCAAGAACTCGCCGACAAGGAAGGCGCCAAGTTCAAGATCGAGCCGTGGGACTATCGCTACTACGCGGAAAAGGTCCGCAAGGCGAAATACGACGTCGATCAGAACGAAGTGAAGCCGTACCTGCAGCTCGACAAGATGGTCGAAGGCATCTTCTGGGCCGCGGGCCAGGTCTATGGTCTCGAATTTGCGAAGCTGTCCGGCATCCCCGTTTATCACCCGGACGTTACGACCTACGAAGTGCGCCGCGGCGGCGCTCGCGTCGGCCTGTTCTACTTCGACCCCTACGCCCGCCAGGGCAAACGCTCCGGCGCCTGGATGAACGAGTACCGCACGCAAGAGAAGTTCAAGGGCGAGATCACGCCGATCGTCTCGAACAATTGCAACTACGTGAAGGGCAAGCCCGGCGAGCCGGTGTTGATCTCGTGGGACGACGCCAGCACACTGTTCCACGAATTCGGCCACGCGCTGCATGGTCTGCTCTCGCGCGTGACCTACCCGTCGCTCGCCGGCACCAGCGTCAAGCGCGATTTCGTTGAGTTCCCCAGCCAAGTGAACGAATACTGGTTCGAAACCCCGGAACTGCTCAACAAGTTCGCGATCCACTATCAAACCGGCAAGCCGATCCCGAAAGATCTCGTCGACCGCATCCTGAAAGCCGGCAACTTCAACCAAGGCTTCGAGACCGTCGAATATCTCTCGAACGCGATTTACGACATGAAGCTGCACTTGGCGGCGGCGCCGGATAAGCGCATCGACATCGCCGAGTTCGAAAAGGCGACGATGGCTGAAATCGGCATGCCGAAGGAAATCGTGCTTCGCCATCCGGCAGCAGCCTTCGGCCACATCTTCCAAGGCGATGGCTACTCGGCCGGCTACTACGTCTACATCTGGGCCGACGCCATGACCGCCGACGTCTACGAGGGCTTCCAGGAAATGGGCGGCCTCTACGACAAGAAGGCCTGCAAGCGCCTTGAGGAGTCGATCTTCTCGGTCGGGAACTCGATCCCGCCCGACGAAGCGTTCCGTAGATTCCGCGGCCGCGACGTCGACACCAACGCCCTCATGCGCGACCGCGGCTTCCCGGTCAGCTAAACGGATTTGGCGGCGGGCATCAGCAACGAGAGGCCCGCCGCCACAAACCCGAGACCGAAGAGAATTCCGCCGATCAAGAATCCGGCCGAGGCTTGCCCGACGAACCCTGCCGCAAGCCCAACCACCAGCGACGCGATCCAGCAGACGGCGGCCAATGGCTCGATCCGCTTCACCAGCATCGCAACGCCGAGCAGCAAAAGCCCGACCGAAATCGCGTGCACGCCCGCGAGATACGTGTCGATCCCGAACGCGGCCGTGTCGGGCCCGACGATCGAGGCGATCCCAATCTCCGCCAACACGAAGGCGGCAAAGCCGCCCCACCCAAGCACCGCCCGATGCGCCAGGTAAATGCCCATCAACCCGAACAGCAGCAACACGTCGATCGCAAACGCAACGGCCTCGAGCCACGCGACGCCCGGCGACCACGGCACGAACGCCATCGCAATGCGTACTGCGCCGCCGAGCACGGCGGCCGCGCCGGCGAGCCGGTAAAGCGTTCGGTCGTCCATCAGTTCACGCGCAGCCCATAAAGCTCCGCCACGTTGTCGTGGCAGATCCAATTGCGCTCTTGCTCGCTCAGATTACTCGCGTGTTCGGCAAGCATCTCTTGCGACCACGGCCATGTGGAATCCGAGTGCGGAAAGTCGTTCGCCCACATCAGCCGGCGTACGTTGCAAAGATCCTTGGTCTTGAACGCGACCCAATCGTCCTGGAACGTGACGTAGATATGCTCGGCGAAATATTCGCTGGGTAGCCGCTTCAACGGCGGCGCCTTCATCCAATAGCGGTGCCGCTTGTAGGCATGATCCATGCGGTACATGTAGTGCGGGACCCAACCGGCGTCCGCCTCCACGCACACGATCTTCAAATTCGGATGCCGGTCGAACACGCCGCCAAAGATCAGCGTGCCCATGATGTCCTGACAGC
>JBKJZU010000211.1:0-3286 GCA_046715015.1 Micropepsaceae bacterium | reverse complement strand
CGATCAAGAACAACCTGATCGACTGACGCCAGGTTGAATCCCCTTGGCGTGCTCAAGGCGGACACCCCCAAGCTTCGCCTCCTGCTGAAGAACCTCGCCGCTTCCATGCCGTGAGCGCGGCCGTCCCGCTGGGGTGGCACGGCGCTTGCAGCAGTTCTCCACTGGATCATCTCTCAAGGAGAACGTCATGCTGTATTACGCAGCCGTGTTTTTCATCATCGCCATTATCGCGGCCGTTTTCGACTTTGCCGGCAGGCGCGGATGAAGCAATCGGGCCGACAGGCTGCGCCACAGCTGGTGGAGGCAGCCGAAGCGACCGGGGCGACCGGGGCCGCGTCCGCCGATCCGCGCGGGGTGGCGCTTGTCGTCATCGGTACCGTGGCGGTCGTGTTCGCCCTGCATTGGGCGCGGACGTTTTTTGTTTCCCTGCTGCTGGGAATCCTGATCGCTTACGCGCTCAACCCGGTGGTGGCCCACATGGAGCGGATCCGGATCCCGCGCTGGGCCGCGGCGACGCTGGTGATGCTGGCGCTGTGCGGGGCGGGCGTCCTTGCCGCCGGTATGCTCGGCGGCCAGATCCCCGCGGCTCTGGAGCAAATCCCCGCGGCGGCGAAGCGGGTTTCGGCGCAGCTCGCGAGCATGCGCGATGGCGAACCGGGCACTCTGGAGAAAGTCCAGGCTGCGGCGCGCGAGATCGAGAAAGCCACCAACCAGGCAACCGGCACCCCACCTGCGCCCAGGCGGGCCGCGGCCGTGGTCGTCGAGCCGACGGGCTTCAGGCTAAGCAGCTTCCTGTGGGCGAACTCGCTCGCGGTGACGTCGTTCGCCGGGCATGCCGTGATGGTGCTGTTTCTCGCCTTCTTCCTGCTGCTCTCGGGCGAAGCCTTCAAGCACAAGCTGGTCCGTCTCGCGGGCCCCTCGCTGACGCGGCGCAGGATCACGCTCAAGGTCGTGGGCGACATCAATCTGTCGATCCAGAACTTCATGTTCATGCTGCTGGCCACCAACACCCTGCTTGCCGCCCTGAGCTGGGTCGCGTTCCGTCTCATCGGCCTGGAAAACGCCGGCGCCTGGGCGCTCGCGGCCGGCCTGCTGCATGTCATCCCGTATGCGGGTTCGGCAATCCTCGGCATCGCCGTCGGCATCACTGCATTCCTGCAATTCGGTTCCTGGAGCATGGCGCTTGTGACCGTCGGCCTGTCCCTCGCCATCGCCAGCATCGTCGGCCTGGCAGTGGCGACATGGATGACGGGAAAGCTCGCCCGCATGAATCCGGCGGCCGTGTTCGTCGCGCTGTTGTTTTGGGGTTGGCTGTGGGGCGTCTGGGGGCTGCTGCTTGCCATTCCCATCATCGTCAGCGTGAAGGTTGCAGCGGAACTGATCGAGGAGTTGCACCCGATTGCCGAACTGCTGCGTGCCTGAATCTAGCCAGGCGGCCTCGCGGCCGCCCGCCCGCCGCTATTGAAGGACGGCTGGTCCTTCCCGGCGATACCGCATGTCAGCGAGCATGCCGCTCAATTCCTTCCTGATCACGGCATAGCACTCGCAGGCGCGGCTCTCCAGTGCTGAGCGCTTGAGCACCGCAACGCGCCCGCGGACGTAGGTAATGAGACCGGCGCGCTGCAAACTCCCTGCGATCGCCGTAATGCCTTCCCGGCGCACGCCGAGCTGGTTGGCGGCCACCTCGTGCGTCATCATGACCTGTCCCGAGGGCGCCCGATCGAGGGCCGACAACAGGCAGCGGCACAGTTGCTGGTCCATCGTATGGTGCCGGTTGCAGGCGGCGGTCTGGATCATCTGTGACATCAGTGCCTGCGTGTAGCGCAGCAACAAACGCTGCATGACTTCGCCGCGATTGAATTCCCGCTTGAACACATTCCCTGCCAGGCGGTAGGCGTGGCCGGCGGTCCGCACCACGGTCGAGCTCGACGTGTTGTCGCTTCCCATGACCAGGGAGAGGCCGACCACGCCTTCATCGCCCACCTCCGCGGCTTCGGCCGATGCGCCGGACGCCATGACATGCTGCAGCGATACGACGGCGGTGGTGGGGAAATAGGCGAACCGCGTCTGCCGGCTCGGCTGATGGAGGATTTCGCCGAGCGGCATCGGGACCAGTTCGAGCTCGGGCGCCAGGCGCTCGAATTCGGCCACGGGAAGGGCAGCCAGCAGATGGTTCTGAATTGGCTGTTCGGGCGAGGGCTCCGCGTGGTTCGGCGTGCGCGACTTGATCGCGGCAGAAATCTTGGGAAGTTCGGGGAGGCTGAGGTTCATGGGTCGCCTTTGGGGTAGAGCGTTGAAAACGGAGCAGCGCCGTGCGCTGCCCCGGTTGAATAGCTATTTGACCGCGATGTCGTTTCGCACGGCCTTCACGCCCTTCACGTTGCGCGCAAGCTGTGCGGCTTTCCAGGACTCGTGTGAGCCGCTCGCGAAGCCGCTTAGCTGCACGACACCCTTGAAGGTCTCGACGTTGATCTTGAGCGCGCTGACGTCCTTGTCCTCGACGAAGGCGCTTTTCACCTTGGCGGTAATGACGCTGTCGTCGATGAACTCGCCGGTGCTTTCCTGGCGCGCGTTGCCGGCGCAACCATTAAGACCGAGCAGTACTGCGGCGACCAGCAACCACGAACTGGTAAGTGACTTTTTCATGAATTCCTCCTTCTTGATGATGTTGGCGAATGACTGCTATCGATGTTCTGCAAGCGCCATGCCATCCCACGGTGGGGCGAAGCGCGCAGTGATGCATGTAAGAAATTCCAGTCGCGGCAGAACCTGCATGGAGACCGGGCTTCAGTGGAGGTCGAACCTGTCAGTGCCGAACTTCTGCGCGAGGCGCTGGACCTCCGATTCGTCCCAAGTGAGGCCGAGATCGTCGGCATCCCAGATGACGGCTTCCTGCTCCAGCGGGAACTCGTCGAAATCGCTGCCGTACACGTCGTCGAGGGTCATGTGTGCCTCCTTGTTTCGATGGAGGCATCATGCGCCGCGCGCGCTGCCGGCGTTATAGGCCGAGCGCCCGACTTTTCTTCAGGCGCCTCTTACCGCTTGTAGGCAAAACGCCTACCCTGCAAACGCTACTGCTGGATCTTGATGCCCGCGTTTTTGATGATGGTCGCGTAGCGGTCGTTCTCGCTGCGCATCATGGCCGCGAACTCGTCGGGTGTGCTGGTGGCCTGGTTCAGGCCCAGGGCCAGGTAGCGTTCCTTCATGTCGGGCGCCTGCATTGCCTTCTGGATCTCCGCGGCAAGCCGCACCACGATCTCGCGCGGCGTTCCAGCCGGCGCCGAGT
>JBKJZU010000210.1:0-2889 GCA_046715015.1 Micropepsaceae bacterium | reverse complement strand
ACCCGGGGCTCGAGCCCGCATACCGGACGCTCTACTACCAAGCCGACCAAGTGTTCGACTATCTGCAACAGCGCGCGATCGATTACGGCACGGCGAACCGCCTCTCGGCGGCGGCGCTGGCGACGTTTCGACAACGCGAGCAGTCCTACTTCGCCCGTACCCCAGCTGAACGCGCGAAGCTGGCACAGGAATGGAGCGACGGTCTCGCGCGCGGCCACTCGAACCCGCCGCCGCCTTCGCCCGAACTTGTCTGCGAATGGGATGACCTCAACATCCTGTGCAACCCTGCTGCGACGCGCGAGCACGAGTAACGAACTCGAAAGGGGCTAGAGGCGTCTTAACGAGACCTTTCACGGGCAGATCGGTGCGGTGCTCGATATGGTTTGCGCCACTTAACTGAAGTGCAGGTGTTTCGGTGCAATAGTAAGCGTTACGAACGCGCAAACCAATCTCATGGCCCAATTGAGCCGGCTCTTTGACAATCACCGCGGTTTCTTCAACGCACTGCTCGCAGTCGCGTTGGCGGTCGCGTTCGCATCGCTCTTCGACGCGCGGCCGGCGGGGAATGTTCCGCGCGTCGAAAGCGGTGCGATCGACCTCTCGCGGTGGGACTTCACCCGCGACGGCAGCGTGCGCCTGACGGGGCAATGGCGCTACGTCGATCGTGCGTGGTTGAACGGGTCGAACGCCGGCGCACTGGAAGTGCCGGCCGACGTCCCCGGCGCCTGGCCTCAAGGTGGCGGCGCACTTGGCTTTGCGCGCCAGGAAGGCTTCGGCACCTACGCGCTGACCGTCAAACTGCCGCCGGGCACGAATGAACGCATCGCCATCGACACTGGCTACGTCTTGTCGGCGTACCGCGTTCTCGCGAACGGTGTTGAAGTCGCGGCAAGCGGAACGCCGTCGCGATCCTCGAAAGGAGAGGCCGCCCGCGCTTACGCACTGATTGCGCCGCTCCCGGCCGGAACCGACACCGTCGAACTTCAGTTCGAGATTTCGAATCACGTAGCCCTGCACGGCGGGTTCTTCGCCGCGCCCGTCATCGGGATTGAGAGCAGCTTACTCGCCCACTATCGCACCATGGTCACACTCTCGATTTTCCTGATCGGTGCCATGTTCTTCGCCGCGTCCTATCATCTGGTCGCCTTCGCGTTGGCGCGCAGCCGGTGGGAAGCGCTCTGGTTCGGCGTCTTTGCGTTGCTGTTGGGTGTGCGAACGCTTTTGATCGAACCGATCGCGCCGTTCATGTTGGGCACGCTCGGCCAGGACTGGGTTTGGCGGATAGACTACGCCGCCAGCATCCTGTTGCTGCCGACCGCCTATCATTTCTTTGCGCTGAGTTTCCCGGGGCGCATAGCGCCGCGCTACTCGCCGTGGTTCGCGGCCTTTGGCGGACTGTTGGCATGTGTATCGCTCGTCGGCGGCACCGCCGCTGGTGAACTCGCGCTCAAGGGGTTCGAATTCGTAGCGCTCGGCGCGATGGCGTACCTGACTTACGGCATCGGCCGCGCCGCATGGGCGCAAGAACCCGGCGGCGTTCTGGCCTTCGCAGGTTGGCTGCTGAGTGCTGCCGCCACTGTGCATGACATCATGCTGGACAACGGTCTGATCGCAGGCCCGAACCTCATTCCGTTCGGCTTCCTGGCGTTCTTCTTGTGCCTGTCGGGATCCATGGTCGCCCGCTACCGCGACGCCTTCATCCAAGCGACCGAGTACTCGGAACAGATGAAGTCGCTGAACGAGGATTTGGAAGTGGCCGTCACGAAACGCACGCGCGAACTGCAGCGCGCCAAGGTTGAGGCCGAGTCCGCGAGCCTCGCAAAGTCGCGCTTCCTCGCCACGATGAGCCATGAACTGCGCACGCCCTTGAACGCTATTCTGGGCTTCGCGCAGATCATCGAAACCGAAACGCTGGGTTCCATGGGACAGCCGAAGTACAAGGAATATGCGGGCGACATTCATCGCAGCGGCGCGCACCTTCTCTCCCTGATCAACGACATCTTAGACCTCTCGCAGATCGAGGCCGGAAAGCGCGAACTCCACGACGATCGGGTTGACGTCGCCGGACTCTGTGCCGATTCGTTGAGCTTTGCCGCCTCGCGCGAGCGCCGCGCCAAGGGCAGCGTGACGCTGGACATACCGAAGAATCTGCCGCTCGTCCGTGCCGACCGCCGCGCCGTGTTGCAGATGGTCGTGAACTTGGTGACCAACGCCTTGAAGTTCACGCCGGAGCGCAAAGGCATCATCCTGCGCGCAAGTCTTCGCGAAGACGGCGGGGTGACGATCGCGGTGATCGACCAGGGCATCGGCATGGCAGCAGAAGACATACCGAAGGCGCTGTCGATGTTCTCGCAAGTCGCCGATGGCAATGCCCGTTCGCACGAAGGCACGGGCTTGGGCCTACCGATCGTCAAATCCCTGATGGAGCTACACGGCGGCACGCTCACGCTGTCGAGCGAGAGGGGCATCGGTACGACTGTCGAACTCGCCTTCCCGCCGGAACGCACGCTCGATCACGACCGCAAGGCAGCCTAGAGCCGCGGCCACTAGAGATAGACCGCACGCCGCCGTCAGTTCGGCGGCGTGAACTCGAGTTCCGCCGTGACCGCTTAAGGCGGGGCATGGGCATCCAGAACCGAATCCGCTTGACTTTTGCGCCCAAGTTGTTCTATCTTTGTTCCATCCAGGTTGCGTGCCCTCAGGCACCGCGATCGCGGCTGCGACTTGAACCTGTGAAGCAGGAAATTGCCCCGGCCCAAATGCGGCTGGTGAGGCTGGCGGCAGAGGTGCGTCCGATTTCCGGACCGGCGCGCCGAGCCGATGTCGCCCAGCATAACGGCAACCTAACGCCAGCATAACGCATTTATAACACCAAAAGCCGCAGTTCTC
>JBKJZU010000209.1:0-6126 GCA_046715015.1 Micropepsaceae bacterium | reverse complement strand
CGGCCTGATCCTGGAAAGCGAAGCGGTCCTGGCCGCAAGCCTCGACGCGGCGTGGTCCGAAACCGCCCGCGCTGCGGCGTGCCTCATCCTCGAACGCATCGCCGCCCGCGCGTTGGCCAAGCGCGCGCAAATCATTCGCGTCCGCCTCGACCCCGGCGTCGAAGCCGCACTGCCCGCGCTCGAACGCGCACTCGGCGCCAAGTTTCTTTCGAAATCGGCTTCGGGCGACGCGACGCTCGTGGTCCCCGACGCGAACCTTTCGACCGCGATCACCTTCCTGCGCACCAGCGGCGCGCAAGGCACCGTCACCTCGGAACGCGCCGATTACATCTTCGCAGCCGAAAACCCGCTCTTCGCCAAACTTCAGGCAAAATTGGGTTGACCTTCACGCTCCAGCGCAGTGTTGCTCTTTCTGACTCAACGTGCCGTAGCGCGTCAAAGAAAACACGCGTACGTCAATGCGTCAGCGTGCGGGTCCACCACTGGCTGGCGACGCGTAATTTCTTGTCTTCGAACCAGCGCGATGCGCGCTCGTCCTTTGCGGCGGCGACCGTAATGATCTGCACTGCGCCGCGCGCGCGAGCCTCGCTCATCACCGCATCGATGAGCCCGGATGCGGCCGCGTCACCTTCCGCGCCCTCGACCACCGCGAAATCGTCGATCAGCACCGTCTTGCCGCCCGGCGCATAGACCGGCGGCGGATCCTGCAACGTACCCATGACGAAGCCCAAGAAGCGTCCGCCGTCTTCGGCAACGCGTGCGATCACATTGGGCTGCCCCACCTGATGCGCAAAGAACTGCAGCGTGAGTTGAGACGCAATTTCGCTCGGCCGCCACATGACGGGCTCAAACCCTTCAAGTGTCTGCCGCTTGACCGCGAGTATCGCGGCCATTGCTTGCACGTCGCCAGCCGACGCCATTCGTATTGTCACGGCCATGACCTCAAACCCCCGCCATCGCGCCGCGCACGCCGACGTTGCGCCCTTCCGGATCGATCAACACACCGGGATTCATGATGCCTTTCGGATCGGCGGCGTGCTTGGCCGCCCGCATCATGTCGGCGAACAGCGGCGGACACTCGCGCGTGTAGCCGGGACGATGATCGCGCCCGACCGCGTGGTGATGCGTGATGGTGCCGCCGGCCGCCACGACGATGTCGTTCGCGACCGCTTTGATCTCTTGCCACTGCTCAAGCAGCGCGCTCATCCGCCCCAGTCCTTGGAACGTGAAGTAAGGCGCCGGACCATCGGGATACACATGCGTGAAGCGGCATGTGACGTGGCCGGGCTTGCCCGTCACGCGCGCGAGCGCGTCGTGCATGCGCGCCTTCACCTCTGCGTGGAAAGCAGGAAAACGATCCCACGTGACCGCGGTTTCGAACGTGTCGATGATGACGCCGAGCGGGGTCAGCACTTCGCGATAGAACGGCGCCCGCAAGAATGCGTTCCGCCACGCGCCGGCCGCGCCCTCGCGGTGTTGCGATCCGCCCGAAGTCTTCGGCGCATCGACGGCACCGCCGTGATCGCGCACCAACTCCAACGCCCGCGCAAGCTTGGTATCCTGCGCATGATCCGCGCTCTCGAAGGCGAGCACGAGCAGCGACGCGGATCCGTCGCCCGCCATCGTGCCCAACGCCTCTTCCGCATCGATCAAGCGGCAGTTCGATGGATTGAGCCCCGATTGCGACAGCGCTCGCATCGCTCCCGCCGCTTTCAAAAAGTCGGCGAACTTCACCGATGCCGACGCGCGAAACTTCGGCGTGTCCTGCACGCGCATCCACGCCTCGGTGATGACGCCCAGAATCCCCTCCGAGCCCAGCATCAACCGTTCAGGCTGCGGCCCAGCACCCGACCCCGGCAGCCGCCGCGTTTCCATGACACCAGCAGGCGTCACCACGCGCATCGCCTCCACGAAGTCGTCGATATGCGTGTAAAGCGTCGCGAAGTGACCGCCGGAGCGCGTGGCGATCCACCCGCCAAGCGTCGAATACTCGAAGCTCTGCGGGAAGTGGCGGAGCGTCAGCCCATGCGGCTTCAGTTGCGCTTCGAGTGCGGGCCCGAACACGCCCGCCTGAATGCGCGCGGCCCGGCTGACCCCGTCGATCTCCAGCACGCGGTCCATGCGCGCCATGTCCAGCGACACGACGCCGGCGTAAGCGTCGCCCACATCGCACTCGACCCCGCCGCAAACGCTTGACCCGCCGCCGAACGGCACGACCGCGACGTTCGCACCTGCGGCCCAGGAAAGAACTGCCGCGACATCCGCCTCGTTCTCCGGATAGGCCACAACGTCGGGCGGGCAGGGTACCTGCCGCTGAAACATCCGCACATAGTCCGGAAACGACTTGCCATACGCATGCACCAACCGCTCATGCGGATCGCTGGTGCAAAGCCGCGCGACGGTGCCGCGCGGTTCGATCCGCGGCGCCCGCAGCGCGAAGTCCTCGACCTTCGGCGGCGCTTGCGGCGGTTTCAGCGTCGCGCCGAACTTTTGCCCGAACAGCCGTGCGAGGAAGACGGCTTCCTCCTCGGCCACGACTTGGTCTTCGGTACCCCAGCCGTAAATCTTCCGCCGCGCAGCCATCGCCGCCTCTATCGTGATTGCGCGCGGAACGTAGGCGTGAACGCGAAGCCCGTAAACCTAATTTGCCGGAGGCACGACCGGTGTGGCGGGCGCTGGCGGCGCAGCTTCTGCGGGTGGCGCCGGAGGCTCTGCAGCCTTCGGAAAGATCACCGCTTGATAGGGCGCCGTCGGCGTCTCGCTTGCACCGAAGGGCCCCGGCGACTTGTTCGCTATCGGCGGCAGGCTTTTCAGATAGGCGACGATCGCTTTTGCGTCGTCGTTCGAGAGCTTCGCATACGCCATCCACGGCATGATCGGCGCGAGCTTCCGCCCATCGGGCCGCGTGCCTTCGCGCAGCGCGAGCAAGATCTCCTGCTCGCTCCAATTGCCGAGGCCCGTCTCTTTGTCCGGCGTGAGGTTCGGTCCCCAGAAGTACCCGAGTTCCGGAATGGCAAACCCGACGTCGCTGCCGCCCAGCAACTTGCTCATATCCGGCTTGCCGAGGAACGAGCCCGGCGTATGGCAATCGCTACATGCGGCGAGCGTCACGAGGTACTCGCCCCGCTTCACCGGATCCTGCGAAGTCGAAGAAGGCCCGCATCCGCTAAGCAAAGCCATCCCGCCGATCGTCAAAGCCGCTGTCACTGCACGCATCGTTGTCCTTCCTCTCATGCTGCGCCGCGAGATTGCTTAGGACCGGACGATCGGTCAATGTCGCGTTCGAGGAAACGCACAAGAAGGCTTGACCGCACATGAGCGCCGACAGCGCCACCGCCACGCGTGCCCCCACGAGCGACCTTTCCACGTTCGAAAAATCCTACGTCCTGGCGCTCTTGCTGCTGGTCTACATCTCGAACTATGCCGACCGCATTCTGCTCGGCATCCTGCTGCCCGCCATCAAGGCCGAGTTCAGCCTGTCCGACACGGAGTTGGGCTTCCTCCACGGCACCTCCTTCGCGATTTTCTACGCAACGTTGGGCATGCCGATCGCGATCTACGCCGACCGCGGCAACCGCAAGCTCGTGATCGTGGCCGCAACCGCGATGTGGTCGGCAATGACGGCGCTTTGCGGTGCGGCACAGAGCTACTGGCAACTCGTCGCCGCGCGCGTGGGCGTCGGCATCGGTGAAGCGGGCTCGAACCCGCCGTCGCACTCGATCATCTCCGATCTCTTCTCGCTGAAGTACCGCGGCACGGCGCTTGCGATCTTCTCGCAAGGCGTCTCGCTCGGCATCGTCGTCGGCCTCTACGGCGGCGCGCAGATCGCCGAAGCCTACGGCTGGCGCGCCGCATTCTACGTGCTCGGCCTGCCGGGACTCCTGATTGCGCTGCTCGTGATGCTGACGATGGTCGAGCCCAAACGCGGCGCCGCCGACGGTCTCAAGCTGGCAGGTGACGCGCCGCCGTTCTGGTCGACCGTCCGCTTCATCTTCTCGCAACCCTCGCTGATCCACATCCTCGCCGGCGCCACGCTGACCACGATCGTGGGCTACAGCGGCGTCTTGTGGTGGCCCTCTTTCATCATGCGCTCGCACGGACTGAGCCCGGCCGACATGAGCGCGTTCCTCGCACTCGTGTTCGGACTGGGCTCGGGCTTCGGTATTTTCTTGGGCGGCTTCCTCTCCGACTTCTTCGGCCGGCGCGACGTGAAGCTGATGCCGCGCGTGGTCACGTTCGCAATTCTGTTCGGCCTTCCCTTCGGTGCCGCGATCTACCTCGTCGACGACTCGACGTTGGTCTTCCTGCTGATCGGCATCCCTGCGGCCGCGGGTGGCATGTATCTGGGCCCGAGCATCGCGATGGTGCAAAGCCTCGTCGGCATCCGTATGCGCACGGTCGCCTCCGCGATCTTCCTCTTCATCATCAATCTCATCGGCATGGGTCTGGGCTCGCTCGTCATCGGCGGCATGAGCGACGCGCTGACGCCGCAATACGGCCAAGACGCACTCCGCTACACGCTCCTCGTCGTGATGGCGTTCAATCTTTGGGCGGCGTATCACTACTGGCAGGCGGGCCGCTTCATGGAAACGGACCTGAAACGCGCAGCAGAGGCCTGATCATAGGCGGCACGTTCACCGAAGACGCCATCGCACGCAAAAAGTGCATTTGCGCGTCGCTTCTTAACCGGGGTGTAATGGTCAACCTGTTTCAGTGAAACGATCAACGAGCTCGCTCATGCTTGACCCGAAAAAACAACAAGACCCGCTGACCGAACTCGACACGTTCCTGAAGAAGCATCCCGACATCGAGCTCGTGCACGTGATCTTGACCGATCCCGTCGGCATCCAGCGCGGCAAGGGCCTGCGCCCGCATGAGCTAAAGTCCGTCTACGAAAGCGGCCGCGCGTTCCCCTCATCCATGTTCGCTCTCACCGTCCTCGGCGAAGACGTCGAGGAAGCGGGCATGCTGTGGGAGATCGGCGACCGCGACTGCTTCGCGCACCCGATCCCGGGCACGTTGAAGCGCACGCCCTGGCTTGAGAAGACGGGCCAAGTCTACCTCGCGTTCCGCCACGACTCGGGACCGACCGCCGGCGTCGACCCGCGCTTGCGCCTCGCCGATATCTGCGACCGCATGAAGAAAGACGGCCTTCACCCCGTCATCGCGATCGAACTCGAGTTCTATCTGCTCGACAAAGCGGCTGCGAAGGACGGCAAGATCATCCCCGCGATGGCGCCGGGCGGCCTCTACAACGACCAGATCCAGGTCTATTCGATCCAAGAGCTCGACGACTACGATCCGTTCCTGCGCGATCTCTACGCCGCCTGCGACGCGCAAAACCTGCCGGCCGAAAGCGTGATCAGCGAGTACGCGCCCGGCCAAATGGAAATCACGCTGACCCACCGCGCCGACGCGCTGCAGGCCGTCGACGAAGCGACGCAGTACAAGCGCCTCGTCAAAGGCGTCGCCGAGAACCACGGCATGATCGCCTGCTTCATGGCAAAGCCGTTCTCCGAAACGGCGGGCTCCGGCATGCACATCCACTTGAGCTTGAACGACGCGAAGGGCAACAACGCGTTCGCCAGCGACGAACCGGCAGGCAACGATCTGCTGCGTCACGCGATTGGCGGCATGGCGCGGACGATCAACGACTGCATGGCGATCTTCGCGCCGAACGCGAACTCCTACCGCCGTTTCCGCAGCAACACCTACGCGCCCGTCGCGCCGACCTGGGGGGTCAACAACCGCACGGTCTCGTTCCGCATTCCGGCAGGTCCGCCGAAGAGCCGCCACGTCGAACACCGCATCTGCGGCGCCGACGCGAACCCGTACCTCGCGGCAGCCGCCGTGCTCGCGGGCACGCACCACGGTATCAAGGGAAAGATCGACCCCGGCCCCGCGACGACCGGCAACGGTTATCTGACGACGACCGAAGGCCTGATGCTGAACTGGTTCGACGCCCTCGACGCTTTTGAGGACTCGAAGTTCATCGCCGATTACTTCGGCGCCGATTTCGTAAAAATCTTCTCGGCAGTCAAGCGCGCCGAGTGCGAACGCTTCTTCGCCCAGGTCACCGACTTCGACTACCGCTGGCACCTACGCACGGCTTGAGACGCACGCGCA
>JBKJZU010000208.1:0-10885 GCA_046715015.1 Micropepsaceae bacterium | reverse complement strand
GCCGCCCGGGTTGGTTCCGGCGACACGATAGTTTCCGGCAACGGGACAGGCGGCCGGTGCGGGCGGCGGGGCTGCGTCGGCCAACAAGACGGCGGCGGCGGTGGCGATGACGACGAACGGGTTCATCGGGTGCTTCCTTGCGCGCGACACATCTGCAGCGCGGGCGTAACGATGCTCGCGGCTCTAGGCACCGGTCAACCCTTCCAGCCTGGCGCCTTCGATGGGGTGAGCGGCGAGCTTACAAAGACTGTCATTTCCTTCCCTGTGGCGCGACGTGGCGACGCGGGAGGCGGAGGATTTCTCGGCGCACCGCGGGGCCGCGCTTGTTCCGTGTCCCTTGATTGGCGGGCGCCCGCCGGCAAAGGGAACGCATAGCCGCTTTCCGCGTTGTGTGTGCATTCGGTCGGACGTCAACGTCGTTCGGCCGTGGAAGCGCCCCTGCAATGGAGGAGGAGCATACATGAACAGAACAATATTGATGATTTTTGCCGTGTCGCTGATGGGCGGGACGGCCGCGTTCGCGCAACCCGACCCTCAAGGTCAAGGCACGCAGACACCGCCAGAATGCGGCAAACCAGATCAGCCGGCCTGCCCGACCGAAGAGGAGAAGAAGAAGGGCAAAGGTAAGAAGCCCGACGCTCAAAAAGATCAACCTGCCGGCGCGCCGGGTCAGCCTCCCGCCGATCCAGCAACACCGCCTGCCGGTGGGCCGCAAGGCAAGAAGCAGGGTGGCCAACAGGATCAGCCTGCGGCTGCCCCCGACGCTCAAAAAGATAAACCTACCGGCCCACAAACTCAGCCGCCAACCGATCAAGCAACGCCGCCCGCCGGTGGTCCGCAAAATCAGCGGCGCGGTGGCCAGCAGGATCAGCAGCCTCCGGCTGCCGGCACTCAGCAAGATCAAACGACGCAAGGCCGGGATGGCCGGCGGCGCGACGGGCAAGGTCCGTTCGGTCCCGGCGGTCAAGCCGGTCCGCAGGGACAGTTTGGTCCACCGCCCGGTGGCGCACGCTGGAATCGCGGCCAGTACGTACCGCAAGAGTATCGCCGGGATCAGTACTTCATTATCGACTGGCAGCGGAACAACTTGCCGCCGCCACCGCGCGGCTATCGCTGGATGTGCTATGAGCGCGGCGACTGCTTCCTGGTGCAGATGTATACCGGTTACGTCAGCCGCTCGTACCGGCGCGACGACCGCTATAACTTCTGGCGCCGGCGTTACGCGCGCATGTACAGCTACAACGACGACCTTTACTATCGCGAATGCCGCGGCCGTTCGGATCCGGCGGGCATCCTGGTCGGCGGGTTGATCGGCGGCTTGGTGGGCCGTTCCATCGGCGACGAGCGTGCGGGCCCGACGTTCGCCGGTATCATTATCGGCGGCTCGCTCGGTGCAGCGTTCACACGCGATCTGGACTGCGACGACCGCAGTTACGCGTATCACAGCTACTACAATGCGTTTAACAGCGGGCGCGTGGGCCGGGACTATCGCTGGCGCAACTCGCGCACGAACCATCGCGGCGTTTTCGTCGTGCGCGGCTATTACTACGACGACGACGGCTTCCGCTGTGCGCGCTACCGCCACACCGTTTGGTTCGACGATCGCCGGCGGCGGATGGACGGCTACGCGTGCCGCCAGCCGGACGGTGCTTGGTTGTTCATACGCTGAACGAGTATTCGACTTTGCTTAAGCAGAAAGGGCGGCCCTCGGGCCGCCCTTTCGATTTCACTCAGCAATCGAACGAAGTTAGTTGAGGTTCCAAACCACCGAGACGCGTGCGAGATGAGCGCTCGTCGTCCAGCTCACGTAGTCGTCCGTGTCGGTCGGGTTGCTGACTTCGTCTGCGTCCCAACGGTCCTTGTCCCACGGCAGGCCGATGTAGAGGTATTCGAAGCCGAGGGTAATGTTGTCGCTGATCGGATAGCCGACGCCGAGACCTGCGGCGAAGCCGACCTTCGTGTCGTTGACCGACGCGCAATCCACGTCCAAGGAACAGTCAAATCCATCGGCATTGTAGTCGTTCGTGCCAACGGCCGTGTAGTCTACGTCCACGATGGCGATGCCCGCCGTGCCGTAGACCAGCGCGTTGCCGGCTGCCAGACCCGCCTTCGCGCGGAGCGTGGCGTAGTAGTTCCACTCGGCGCCGTATTCTGCGCGGCTGTTACCGGCACTCCACGATGTGCCCGTGCTGTCTTCGAAGCCGGTCGAAATGTCGCCGACGACGCCGAAAACGAAGTTGCCGTTTTGCCAGTTGTGACCGGCTTGCGCGCCGATCGACGCTTGCCAATCTTGCAATGTCGGTGCGTCGCACGACCACCAGCACCAATAGTCTTCCTGCTCTACCGTATACATACCGCCGCTGCCGACGACGCCGATGTAAGACCCTGACCAATTGTACTCAGCGGACGTGGCGCTGTTCACGCCGCCAACCGCTATCAACACGGCGAACACCGCCGCTATAGCTGAACGAAAAACATACATTACGAAAAACCCCCTCAAAATGAGCCCGCGAATCATCGCGCGAATCGACTGTTATGTCGGCGCGCAACCTTGGCAATCCCGGTGACACCATCATGCAACGCAGGGGCGGCTGTGCGCCGACGGCAATTCGTTGCGTTTGACATTGGTATGGATGCGACCGCACCGAACGGCGGTGATTCGATCACGCGGGCGTTGGAGATTGCGGCTGTTTTGCTGGGCCGTGCGTCAGCTTCAAAATCGGACCGCACCGTCGCCCGTGTGTCAACGCCGGGGTGGCGAGCGGCTCGCGCGCGTGTGCGCGGTGTTCGCGTTCAAGCCGAAGACTGTGAGATCCCGTTGCATACTCTTGCACGGCGGAACCGCCGCGTTCGTTTGTGGGGATGCAGGAGCCAAGAAGCTCGAATTCTGGGAACGAAAACGCACGCTCGCGCGTTTACGCCGACACGAGTCCAAGCTGACGTACCCTCTCCCCACACCAACACCCGAGGATTTGAGCCATGGAACGGCCTGTTGCGAATGCTGCCCTGACGAGACGAAGCGTTGCCGCGGGTCTGGCCGTAACGGCTGTCGCGGCTCAAGCCGCCAACGCGGCTACTCCCAAGCAAACCGCGCCAGAGAAAAGTCTCTACGAACGTCTGGGCGGCGTCTTCGCGATCGCTGCGGTCATCGACCACTTTAGCGATGCGGTCGTGAAGAACCCCATCGTCGGCCAGACGTCCAAGAACCCGCAGTTGATGGAGTGGCACACCAAGAATCTGGGACGGCTGCCGGGCCTCAAGTTCATGCGCACGCTGTGGGTCTGCAATGTCGCAGGGGGTCCTTTCCAATACACGGCGACGAAAGCCGGTAAGACGGCGCTCGGTCTCGAGGAAGCTCACCGAAACTTGCGGATTTCTCCTGCGGAATTCGATGAGGTCGCAGCCGAGCTCGGACGAACCCTGGACTTCGTAAAGGTCCCTAAACGCGAGAAGGCCGAAGTGTTGGCAGCTTTCGCCGCTCACAAAGGCGAGGTCACCGCAGGGTACGCTCGCTGATCGCGGGCCGAGTGAACACACCGTTCGTCCATGCGATCGGCTGCCCGGCCCCGGTGCTGCCGCGCGCCAAGGTCGAGCCCGAAGAAGACGTCACCGTCCCTCAATAGGGCGTGCCGTCCTTGTGCACGAAACGGCCGTCGGCGTTCGTGCTCATCATGTCGACGTCGGAGCAGATCGTAACGTCGGCGGGTGAGCGAGAGCCGACTTCGAGGTAAACCGCGATTGCGGGCGATTTGTTGATCAGGTGGTGGCCGTTGCCGGTGTTCTTCGGAAAGGCCGCGCAATCGCCGGCGCGCAGCACCGTCTCGCCACCGTCTTCGACCAGTGTCAGTTCGCCTTCGAGCACGTAGACGAATTCGTCTTCGTGGGAATGCCAATGCCGCTGGCTCGACCACGTGCCGGGGGCTAAGCGCATGAGATTGAGCCCGAAGTCGGTGACGCCGCCGGCATTGCCCAACCGCTGGCGGACGCGCGCGGCGCAGGGCGCGTCGAGCGGCGGCGGATAGCCCGAGCCCTTGCGTTCCGGCACGGCGGCAAGATCGATCTTCGGCATGTGGGTTCCCAAGCGGTCAGCCCGCCCATTCTAACAAATTTCTCATGGCACTTGAAAAGGCAACTAAATGGTTGCATATTGCGGGCATGAGCATGGACGCGGTTTTCAAGGCGCTGGCCGATCGTGTGCGGCGGCAACTGTTGGACAGCCTCCAGGTCCGGAACGGGCAGACGCTCGGCGCATTGTGTGAAGGACGCGACATGTCGCGGCAGGCCGTGACGAAGCATCTGGCGATCCTGGAGGCCGCCAATCTCGTCGCCACGCAAAAGCGCGGCCGCGAAAAACTGCACTATTTGAACCCGGTTCCCATTCACGACATCGCCGATCGCTGGATCGGCAAATACGAACGCGGGCGACTGACCGCGCTCACAAACCTCAAGAAGCGATTGGAAAGGTAACGACGATGAGCAATTCGCGTTTTGTCTATGTCATCTACATCCGTTCGACGCCGGAAAAGGTGTGGGACGCGCTTACGAAGCCGGAGTTCACGCGCCAATATTGGGTCGGCGCCTGGCATGAAACGACTTGGGAAAAGGGCGCGAAGTGGAAGCTGATGCTGCCCGACGGCCGCATTGCCGACGCCGGCGAAGTGATGGAGGTGGACCGTCCGCGCCGTCTCGTCATGACCTGGCGGAACGAATTCATACCCGAATTGACCCCCGAAGGGTTCTCCCGCTGCACCTACGACCTCGAAACGCAGGGCAACTCGGTGAAGCTCACGGTGACGCACGAAATGGACAAGCCGAACTCGAAACTGATCGATGCCGTATCGAAGGGTTGGCCGCACATTTTGTCCAGCATGAAGACGATGCTGGAAACGGGCGCGTCGCTCGAAGAGACGCGAACGATGGCGGCATAGGCGCAAGCACTGGCCGGGAGGCACCCACCCTCCTTAGCATTTGCCCGAAATCTCCCTCGTTCGGCTCTTGCCGTCTCGTCGAGGTAGCAAGCCGCGGTATTTCGTCAGCGATAGTAGCTCGCAACGCCTCGACCAAATGTCCATGGGAGCGGGAGTGCCGGGCAGCGGCTGGTCTTCACGAACTCAATGTTGAGCTTCGTGCGCGGGCCACCGGGGCCGTTCGTCACTTGCAGCAAGATCACCGCGTTCAGACGTGGGCCGCCACGGTGGAGGCGCACGAGGTCGTAGCAGTAAAGCGCGTCGTCGGTGATTTCGGCGAAGCGGCGGTTCGTCCTTTGCGGGCCTTCGCGAACGGGAAACTCGAAGGCGCTGTTGACGTAGTCTGCAGGCGGCGCGCCTTCGAGGAGTGCAGAGGTGAGGCCCGGCACATTTTCGTTCAGCGAGAAAAGCTGCTGCGTCGGCGCGACGTTCCAATTCACCAGCGCGATCGCATGCTCTTCCTGGAACAGCGCGTCGTTTACGGGATCGAGGTCGTTCCACCAGTTGCCTTGCGCGGTCTTCGGCACGTCCTGTTCGTGGCTGTGGCACGCCGGAACGCCGCTCGCCAAGGGGGTCGCGTCGTAATCGGCCAGCTTCGCGGTCATCGCGGTGCGCGGGCCAGGCGTGAAGTAGTCGATGGCGCAGCGGTTGTAGAGCGCTTGCGGGATCATGCGCGGCACCACGATTGGCGCGACGGGATCGGCCGCCAGCGCCGGAAACGCCGCGAACAGCGCAGGCAAGTCGGCCTTGTAGCGGGCTTGGTTGACGAACGGCTGCGGGGTCTTCCGGAAGTCCTGCAGGCCGATGTCGAATGTCTTCGCGGTGCCGACGAATTGGCCGGGGCTAAGGTCGATGCTGACGGGCTTTGCCACCATGCCGCCGGGCAACGTGACGCTGCCCACCGCCATCGAACCAATTGCCGTCGTCAGCGCGGTTGGAAGCGTCTTGATGTGGAAATAGTAGAGCGAGATGTCCTTGCACGGTTTGATGTGCAGCGACCAATCGGGTGCGCTCGGGTGATACTCGACGGCGACGATTTCGGCTTTGCCGGGCGATACGACTTTCACCGTCACCGCCGTCGAAGGATCGCCCGGCGTCGTCATCCTCGGATAGACATAAATGTGGCGCGTCGGCAGCGTGTGGCCGGCGGGATTCAAATTGCCCAGTGGTACGATCGCGGAGACTTGCGCGAGATCGGTGGGCAGGCTCGTGAAGACGGTGTCGCCCTTCGGGCAGGCCAGCGAGGCGGTGCCCGCAATGGCCACCTGCGTCGACGCGATCAGGGCGGCGAGAAGAAAAAGCTTGCGCATTCGCGGCCTCGCGTTCTTGTGCGCGAAGCGTCTCGCTACCGGCGGAGACTGTCAACTCACCCTGCTTTGCTGAAGCTTCGCAGGGCTTTCGCCTGCAAAGACTAGAGTTTTTGGAGCAGTGTCAGGCCTTGGTCGCGCTGGAGACACGCGCCTTTGGTTTTGGCGATGGGCTCGATGTCGGTCCTGCACATCGCGGTCTCGCGCAGATCGGCGCAACCCTTCAACGTGTAGCAGACGCAGTAGTTGATTTGCTTCGGCGGCGTCATGCCGGACTTGTGGCACCAGTACGGGGCCGACGTGTTGGGTGCGGGCGGCTCAGGCGGATATTCTTTCAGAACTGCGATGAGGGCCTGCCAGCGTTGCGAAACCTCATTCTCCGGCGGCGACGGGACGAAACCGCTCGCGAAGGCGACCGAGCCCAGGACGACGGTGATTAGGGCAGCGAGGAGTGTTGGCGTGCGCATGATGGTTTGGTCCTTCAACCCTGCTTCGCCAAGGCTTCGCAGGGCTTTCGCTCCCCTTCGCTAAAGCTTGGGGAGCTCAGTCGTACCTTCCCGAATCTTCTTCGCGGTAGGTGTCGTCTTGAGCGTTCTCAGTGCTTGGCGCATCGGCGACGTTGCCGTTCGCGTCCGTGCCGGGTTGCGGGCCGTTGCCGTTCGGTTGGCGATACTGCCCGCCGTTGTTGTTCTGATAAGCGCCTGGCTGGCCGTTGCCACCGCCGCCGTAGGGCTGCGCGTTGCCGCCTTGGTTTGGTTGCTGCTGGGCCTGCTGGTGCGCTTGGAACGCCATGATCAGGCGGTAGTAGTGTTCGGCGTGCTGCAAATAGTTTTCCGCCATCACGCGGTCGCCGGACGAGTTGGCGTCGCGCGCGAGCTGCAGATACTTCTCATAGACGTGATGCGCGTTGCCACGGATCTTCACGTCGGGGCCGTTCGAGTCGATCGTACGGTGAATGTTGAAGACTTGATCCTGATGCGAACCGCCGCTGCTGCCGCCTTGGTGACGCGGACCGCCGCCGCCTCCCCCACCGCCACCGCCGCCGCTGGCGCCGCCGCCGCCGTGATGCTTGCCACGGCCGCGTCCACGCGAACGTTGTTTGTTCGGTCCAGGTCTCATGTTCATGAATTCAGTTCCAATGCAGTTGCAATGTGCGAAGCCTTGGGCCCCGCAACACGCGCGGTGGCCACCGACGGCTCAAAACCCTTAACTACGTATCCCCTCGAAACCCTCGTTCAGGTCCTTCAAGCTTGGCTTTGGCTTTCCGGTTCCCACGGGCGCCTCAGCACCCAAGCGGTGGCGGGTTTTCCGCCTTCTAGGCTGCCCTGCCCCTTGGGCCCGAGCGCCTATCCAGTTCTTCCGTTGTTCGGGCCGCAAGCTAGACCGATTTCCAAGGAAATTCCAAGCGATTTTTGTGGGTTTTCCGCTAGGTCCCGGGCCCTTGCGGCAACGTGGCCACGATCACCCGGCCGTGCCCGGCCAAGTCCTTCACGATGCGTTGCACGACTAAGGCCTCGTTTTGCACCGTTTGGGCTGCGCTTTCGCTTTGGTCGTGACCTATTTCGATGAGAGCAATCGCGCCCGGTTTCATCACATCGTGGAGCGCGCGCGCAATCGTCTTGATAGCGTCAAGGCCGTCGCGTCCGGATGTTAGCGCCAGGCGCGGTTCGTGATCGCGCACGTCGGGGTCGAGTCTCGCGTAGTCCGTATCGGCGATGTAGGGCGGGTTCGCGACGACGAGGTCGAAACGCTCGCGCGGACCGTTTGCAAAGTCCGCTTGGACGAACGTCGCGCGTGCGCCCACATTGTGACGAAGGGCGTTTCGCCTTGCGACGGCGATTGCCGCCGGCGAGATGTCGAGGCCGACGCCGGTCGCGTGCGGGAATTCCGTCAGCAGCGCGACGAGCAGGCAACCGGAGCCCGTGCCGAGGTCGAGGATGCGCGTGGGCGGATTTGCTTTGCGTTCCTTGAGCGCGGTTTCGATCAGCGTTTCGGAGTCGGGTCGCGGGATCAAGACCGCGGGCGTCACCTCAAACTCAAGCGACCAAAACTCCTTGCGGCCGAGGATGTAGGCGACCGGCTCGCGCTTTTCGCGGCGGGCAATGAAGCTGTCGAATACGGCGGCGTCTTTTGCTTCGCGCGCCAGGATACGGGCTTCACGCACGGGCTCGTCGATGCCGGCGGCGGTAAGGCGCAAGGCGGCGGCACGAAGCGTTTCGACGGATTCCCAGGGGTTCATGCGGCCTTGTTAGCAATCCGTTAGGCACGGCGCCAACCGCAATCGAGGATGCGGCCGGCCTGACCCTTTGTTCACGGGTGGCAGCGATAATCGGCTGTTTCTTTGGCGGGGCGGGCCCATGAGCAACTTTGCGCGCGTTTGGCTGATCACCACGGGGATCGGCGCCGCCGTCACTTTGATTGCGCCGAGCGTCGTCATCGCCGCTGCAATCACGATCATTGGGCTTCCGCTGGCGCTCGCGTTGATGCTTGCGCCGTTGGCGTTCATCTTATCGTTTGGCAGTTGGCTCATCGGCCGCGCGATCATGTTGGGCCGCACCGGGTATGCGATCGGCGTGGGCGCGATGCTGCTTGTACTCGCCGTTCCGCCTTACATCATCAACGCCAAATTGGAAGGGAGCGTCGCCTCTCTGGTGGCGCAGGATCTCGACACGCTGAGCAAGCCGTTGCACGCGAAGGTCATTG
The DNA here is from genome assembly GCA_046715015.1 of Micropepsaceae bacterium. Classification (GTDB taxonomy): domain Bacteria; phylum Pseudomonadota; class Alphaproteobacteria; order Micropepsales; family Micropepsaceae; genus SZUA-430. The sequence continues at coordinate 1,908 of JBKJZU010000208.1, read as the reverse complement.
CGGTGCGGAGCGACAAGCCATTGCGGTTCAGCCGCGGCGAAACGGCGTGCGACGGATTTTGCATGCGCGCGTTGATGAACGGCGTGGCGGAGCGCGTTCTCTTCGTGGCCCAAGACCTGAACGAACCGTTGAACGCCCAGATGCCGGCACGCTCCTTCCGTTTGGAGAAGCGCGCAGAGTGCCCCGCGGTCGAGCTTCGCGACGGCCATGACGAGATCAAGGAAACGGATCGGCAGCGCATCTTCGAACGCAAATATGCGCACGAGCTGATGCAGCTGGAAATCGCGATGGACAACTGTTTGATCGAAGAAACGGTGCCGCTGGGTACGGCCGATGTGGTGCTCTCGCGTGGCGCCGTGCATCGCGGCGCATCGGTCATTGCGGCAGGGCTCGACCTTGCCGCGGACACCGTCAACGCCAACCGGCTTAGCGTGCATGAACGTAGCGCCAACGGTTATCGCGAAACCTACCGGCGGACAGGTGTGGTCACGCATCTCCTGACACCGTTGCTTGCGCCGACGGCGGAGGGCGGGTCGGAGCTTCGAGCCTATGCGGTTCTGGCGCGAACGACGTCACGCAAGAACCTCGACCCGTATAGGAGCGAACCGGATTGGAGCGCCTTCCTGACGGACAGACTGGGCCTCGATCTCGCGCTGCGCGACGGCGCTTCGGAAGAGGTGACGCGCCAAGTTCTGGCCAAAGTGATCGCGAGTGTCGGGCCGGTCAACGACAGCGCCGCCAAACTCACGGCCGACTTCATCGATGGCGTTTCGCGCAAACGCAAGGTGAGCGCGGAGGAGTTACCGCTCGTCCGCTCCCTGTTGACCGACACGCGCTTCAGCGTTCCGCGTGGTGCGTGGGCTGCGGTGCGCTACGCAAGCGATGCGGGCGACGACTATTTCGAGGCGATCGCGGCTTCGATGTTTCTGCGCCTCGCCAGCATCGCCGACACCGATGACGGCAAGCCTTATCCGGCGTGGCGCGACGAAGCGCGTCACATCGCCGGGGTCGTGCGCGAACTCCCGGCCGCCACGGTTTTGAAGCATCGCGCCGATCTCGACTGGCTCGCCAAGCAGGAACGGCTCAGGGTTTGGGCCTATCCGGCGCTCGTGCGTTTGAACGAGTTCGGCGCCGATGCGGCACCGACGCTTCTGTGGCTGATGGACGAAGCTGTGCGCCTGAAAGACGCTTACAGCGACAATTGGAACAACACTTACGTCGCCGGATTGACCGGTCTTTGCCGCATGGGTGCGGCGGGCCGCGCGATGATCGAGCCGATGTACGAGCGGCTCAACGCCGGGGTCATGGTCAAGTATGGGAGTTACTGGGACTTGACGATCCAGACGCTGGTCGGGATGGGCGCCGATCCGGACGAGATGTGGGGACACCTGCAGACGAACGACCGGAACCACACGCGGCAACGCTTCGCACGGGAAGTGACGCGCGCCAAGAAGAAGCGCGAGTGCACGTACTGATGCGTTAGGACGGCGTTTCGTCGAGTTGGGCGAGGCGCTTGGCTTGGTCGTCGTTGATGAGTGCGTCGATGATCTTGCCGAGGTTCAAGCCCTGCATCACCTGGTCGAGTTCATAGAGCGTCAGGTTGATACGGTGGTCGGTGCAGCGGCCTTGCGGGAAATTGTAGGTGCGGATGCGCTCCGAGCGGTCGCCGGAGCCGACTTGCTCTTTGCGATCCGCCGCGCGTTCCTTGTCGAGGCGCTCGCGTTCGGCGTCGTGAATGCGGGCGCGCAGGATTTTCATCGCCTTGGCTTTGTTCTTGTGTTGCGATTTTTCGTCTTGCTGGATCACGACGAGGCCCGACGGCAAATGGGTGATGCGGACCGCACTGTCGGTGGTATTGACCGACTGACCGCCCGGCCCGGACGAGCGATAGACGTCGATGCGCAGGTC
>JBKJZU010000207.1:0-6990 GCA_046715015.1 Micropepsaceae bacterium | reverse complement strand
CCGCGCTGTTCGTCGAACACCGGAAAGCCGGTGTATTCAACGTTGACTGTCGAACCGTCGGCCAAAAGCGCTGGTGTGATCTGCCACAACCCGCACGGCCGCGACAGCATCAGGAACGCGCTGTCGAACGCGTCGCCCTTGATCGCCGGATCGACAAACTCCAGATAGTCGAACCCGACCGCCTCGCGCCCAACCAGCTTTTCTATTCCCGCACCCGCCCGGACAAATCTCAGCGCCAGCGACGTTCTGTCGGGATCGATGACGGCGATCCACGGCACGAGATCCCTGATGACGGAATAGTCGACGTCCGAAAGGCGGGGCATGACGCCGGGCTCGGATGACCGCAGGGCCCGCTCGAAGCGCTGGCTCTGCATCGAGCGCTTGGTGCGCGAGATGGTGTGTTCGCCTGTCACGTCGTGGCCGTCCCGATTGCGCGTTTGCCGCTGCTTCGAGTATCCGAAGACATATGTTCACTCAATTTGTCACCAGCGGCAAGATCGCCGAACCGGGAGAATGCCAATGGCGGAACTCAAGACAAAACCGACAAAACAATCTGTCGCAGCTTTTCTGAAAACTGTGACGGACGAACAAAAACGCGAGGATGCCGGCGTCGTCATGGAAATCATGCGCGCCGCGACAAAGGCCGAACCTGTCATGTGGGGCACGAGCATCATCGGCTTCGGCACCTATCGTTACAAATACGCAACCGGACGCGAAGGCGACTGGCCCATCGTAGGTTTAAGCCCCCGCAAGCAGAATCTAACGATCTATATCATGCAGGGTTTCGCAGAGTACGGTGACTTGCTGACGAAACTTGGCAAGCACTCAAGCGGCTCATCGTGTCTCTACATCAAGCGCCTCTCCGACATCGACCTGCCGACGCTCAAGAAGCTCGTCGCTCTTTCAGTCGCCTTCATGAAGAAGAAGTACAAGTTGACCTAAGACGCGACGGTACCTGTGCAGCACCGCTGCAACAAGACACTGCGGCCCGTAAGTCGGCATGGAGCTTGCGCCGCATTGTCTTTCAGCGCTTTAGCGCCGCGAGCTTTCGCAAAACCTGAGATCGGCGTCGTCGGTTCGCTCCGACGAACCGGCGTTGACCGCGGAAAACCGCATTATAATCGGCGAATCACCAGTGCGCGTTAGGGGGTTTCCATGTCGCGTTATCGCGAACGCAAAATTCGCTTGAAGTCGTCGTCGCCGACGTTCGACGTCTTCCCGCTGCTGCTTTTGCCGATGCTCTATTTCAACTTCATGGCGATTGCGGTCTACGGCATGGACACCGCCGCGGTGAACACCTGGCTGGCGAGTTCGGCATTCCAACTGACGATGTTCTCCGGCGCCGTTTGGTCGATGACACAGGCCGACGTCATCGTCGCCGCAGCCATGGGCCTGCTCTTTATCGAAATCCTGAAATCGATCGGCTCACCGATGCTCTCGCTGGTGAACCACGGCATCGCGGTGATGACGTTGCTGGTCTATGTGGTCGAGTTCATCTCGTTCCCGGCTTTCACGGTCTCGACGTTCTTCTTGCTGGCCTTGATGCAGCTGATCGACGTGATCGCAGGCTACACGATCACGATCGTCGCCAGCCGCGGCCTGACGCGTTGATTTAGCATAGAGAAATACCGCCCCCTCCGAGGGGCGGTCGAAATTTCGAAGAAATTTCGGGTGGGGGGCACTGCGGCTACGGCCAACCCCGCTCGCCACCGAAGCCCGTCGCCCTAACCCGGAAATCCTCCTATGATCGCGTCAGCAGGCCAAGAGCCTGCCCCGCGAAAACAGGAGGAAATTCATGGCGAAGAAAGCATCGGCCGACACCGGCGTCTATCGCGTCACCGAAGTCATTGGGACCAGCCGCGTCTCGTGGGAGGATGCAGCTAGGAGCGCGGTCGAATTGGCGTCGCACTCGCTGCGCGATCTCCGCATTGCAGAAGTCACGAAATTGGACATGCGCCTCGACGACAAAGGCAAAGTCGTCGCCTACCGCGCGCGCGTTTCGTTGTCGTTCAAATACGCGCCTTAGACACCCACCATAGCAAGGGCGGGCACCGGCGCCCGCCCTCATCAAATTCATAAGGATCAAATGCGTCCGATTGCGTTCGTCAGCGTAGTCGCTTTGACTTGGAATGCGACCGCGCACGCCTATCCGCTAAAGGAAACGGACGTGCTCGCGACGACCAGTTATGCCGTCGCGACCGCCGCACAGAAAAACCGAAAAGGTGCCGATGCCTATTGCCGCAAAGCGAAATCGACGCTGACCGCGAAGCCCGAGGACGCGTACTTGTTCGCGCACGTCGAACGCTGCTTTGCACTCGTCGCCGATAAGGCAGACGACAAGCCGGCAGCTTGCAGGCACTTCAAGAAGGCGCTCGACATCTGGACGCGCACGCCCCCACCCAACGACCATCCACAATCCGTTGCGAGCCGCACAGCTTTGCGCACGAGCATGGAACAGTACCGCGCCGCGAACTGCAGCTGATCGCCGCGCGATTTCTTAGAACCCTGGCGCGAACTTGCCGTTCTTCGGCCAGCCTTTGGGAACCAGACGCCCGGCTTGGGCCCGCTCGCCGCGATAGTCGCCAAGCTCGCTCTTCTCCCACGTTCGCCCGTTGTAATCGCGCAAACCGTCCGCATAGACGAATGCCGTCGCATCAATCAGACCGCCGTCTTTGTATTTCTGCAGCGCGACCCCTTTGCCCTTCGCCATCTCGGGCACATCGGCCAGCTTGAAGATCACCATCTTCCGGTTCTCGCCGATGAACGCGACATGATCGCCGGAAGCTGGCGTGCAAACCTTCGCCTCCTCCAGCGGATCCACGTTCATCACCTGCTTGCCGCCCTTCTTCTGAGCAATCACTTCATCTTCCGGCACGACGAACCCGCGTCCCGAGGACGAAGCAATCAGCAACTTTCGCGCCGGCTCGTGCACGAACAGCGCGACGATGTCTTGATCGTTCTCAAGATCGCACATCAATCGTACCGGCTCGCCGTGACCGCGCCCGCCCGGCAAGTCTTTGCATTCCAACGTAAAGAACCGCCCGTTCGTCGCGAACAGCACGAGCTTGTCGGTAGTCTGAGCCTTCACCCAGTACCTGCCCTTGTCCCCGTCTTTGAACTTCACCTCGTCGTTCGGCTCGATGTGTCCCCGCATGGCGCGGATCCAACCCTTGTCGGAACAGACAACCGTGATCGGCTCCTTCTCGACCAAGGTATCCATCGGCACGTCTTCGATCGCCGGTGCATCGGCAAGCACCGAGCGCCGCTTGCCGAGCGCCGTCTTCGCCCCGAACTTCGCGCGCAGCTCTTGGAAGCTCGCCTTCAAGCGGTCGTTCTGCTTTTCCTCCGACTTGACCAGCGATTTCAATTCTTTCTGCTCCACCTGCAGCGATGTGTGCTCCTGGCGAATCTCGATCTCTTCAAGCCTGCGCAAGCTGCGCAGGCGCATATTCAAGATCGACTCGGCCTGCAGATCGCTCAGCTTGAACGCCTTGATCAGCTCGGCTTTCGGATCGTCGGTGGTACGGATGATCCTGATCACCTTGTCGATGTTCAAGAACACCGACAGGAAGCCCTCCAGGATCTCCAACCGCTCGGCGATCTTCGCCAACCGGTGGCTCGCGCGCCGGATCAGCACGTCGCGCTGGTGATCCAGGAACGACACCAGCGTCTGCTTCAGGCTCATCACCCGCGGCGTCAGGTTCGCGTCCAGCACCGTCATGTTGAGCGAGAACCGCGTCTCGAGCGCCGTCGTGCGGAACAGCTGCTCCATCATCACGTCGGGTTCGATGTTGCGGCTCTTCGGCACCAGGACCATGCGGATGTCCTCGGCCGATTCATCGCGCACGTCGTCCAAGAACGGCAGCCTCTTGTCCACGATCATGTCGGCGATGTCTTTGACCAGCTTGCCCTTCGCGACCTGGTACGGAATTTCGGTCACGATCACGACCCACGTGCCGCGCGCGCCTTCCTCCTTGTGCCACTTCGCGCGCACGCGAAAGCCGCCCTTGCCGCTGCGATAGGCCTCGGCGATCGACTCGGCAGGTTCCACCACGATGCCGCCGGTCGGGAAATCGGGCCCTTTGATGTATTGCAACAGTGTGTCGTCGCGTGCGTTCGGCGAGCCGATCAAATGGATCAGCGCTTGCGCAATTTCGTCCAGATTGTGCGGCGGGATGTTCGTCGCCATGCCCACCGCGATGCCGGACGATCCGTTCGCAAGCAGGTTCGGAAACCCACCAGGCAAAATAACCGGCTCGCGATCGTCGTTATTGTAGTTTGGGCGGAAGTCGCTGCCGTCGTCGTTCAACCCATCGAGCAGCAACTCGCCGATGACGGTCAGACGGCTTTCCGTGTAGCGCATCGCGGCCGGGTTATCGCCGTCGATATTGCCGAAGTTCCCCTGCCCGTCGATCAAAGGATAACGCAGCGAAAAGTTCTGCGCGAGGCGCACCAACGCGTCGTAGATCGACTGATCGCCGTGCGGATGGAACTGGCCCATCACGTCGCCAACCACGCGCGCGCATTTCTTGAAGCTCGAATTCGGATCCAGGCGCAGCCGCTGCATCGCAAACAGCAGCCGCCGGTGCACCGGTTTCAACCCGTCGCGCACGTCCGGCAGCGCGCGTTGCATAATCGTCGACAGGGCATAGGCAAGGTAACGCTCGCCAAGCGCGTCCTTGAGGTCGACTTCGCGCACCAAGTCCTCAAGCGCCATAACGAATCCCTCATGTGTACTGGAAGGGCGATTGACTACCGGCCCGGTCTCGGCCCCGCAAGGCGTTCGGCAAACCGCGCCCGCGCTTGCGGCAGGGCGGCGCCGTGCTCCAGCGCCACGCGCTCAAGAAAAAACGTGGTCAAAGCCAATCTGTCCACAAGATCGTTCGCCACCGCTGTTTCAGCCTCAGGCGTCAAAAACCGAGGCAATCTCAGCAATCGTTCGCGGTACGGCGCCGCCGCCGCCTCGCTCACGGCGCGTCCTGTTTTCGGCGACACAAACCGAAGACCCTCTTGAGAACCCGTCACCGCGCAGTGCGCGAGATCAAGCCCGAATCCCAGGTCCTCAAGCAGCATCAACTCGAAGCGAACATAGTCCTCCACCCACAATGGCGAAACCTGCTCGGCGACAGACATTAGCAGCGCATCGAGCGCGTCGAACACCCGCGCGTGCAACTCGCGTTCGGGCAACATCGAAGCGCATACCGCACACGCCGATCCAAGGCCGCAGAGCTTCAGCGCGTCGTCGAAAAACTGCGCGGCGCGCGCAGCAGCGAGTTCGACCGTATAGCCGCCCAGCTGCTGATCGAGCCGCCCGCGCCACTGGAGCTTCACCGCGTTGCCGGGCTCCAACGCGCCCTTCAGACGCTTCGACATGGCGCCGCGCACCAGCCCCAGATGCCGCCCATGCTCGCGCGTCAAAGCTTCGAGGATCGCGCCGTTTTCCCCAAACGGCCGCAAGCCCAAAACGATGCCGTCATCGGTCCACTCCATGGCCTGAAGCAATGCGGACCGTATGCGCGTGTCAAGGGTATTGGAGCCACCACGACGACCAGCGGTATCGTTGACGCACAACAGTTGCCTGCTACCGTCGCAATCCCAGCAACACCTCGCAGCCCCTGCACCGGGCCCGGAGCAACCATGCGCCACTTCATCGCCGCCGCCGCGACATTCGCACTCGCCGGTCTGTCGGGCCCCGCATTCGCCGCCGATCCGCCGATCACCAATCCGAACCAACTCGTCGACCAGGTGACGGTGGAGAGCATAAGCCAACTCGTGACCGAACTCGGCGGGCAACAAGTCCAAATCGTCGATGCCGGAACGTCGAAGATCGTGACGTTTCAGGATGGCGGCACGCCCTATAACTTTACGCCCACCGGCTGCGACCAAAACGTATGCACCGGTCTTTCGTTGCTTGTCATCGTCGACAACTCGACCGCCAACCTTCCCGCCGAAACGCTTTTGAGCGCGAACAAAGAGAACCCATTGATGAGTTTCTTCAAGGTTGATGGTGGTAAGTTCGGCGTCGGCCGCATCAGCCTTGTGCGAGGTGGCGTGACGAAGAAGCACCTGGCCTACGAGGTCTCGCTCTTCGTGGTTGCGTATCGCGAAGCGATGCAGAAGCTCTCTTCACAGCTCATTGCGAGCGCCAACCGGCCGGGGCCGTTCCAGCGTGCGAGCTATGGCAACGGGCCACTCCGTGCCGTTCGCGTCCCGCCGGCGCTCATCGCACAACTCGTTCGGGGCCTCCCGCGCGACGACCAGCCGGGTTTGCGCGGCCGCTGACGCTTCAGCGCTTCGGGCGCTCAAGCCCCATTTCACGATAGTGCGCGGGATCGTCGGCCCAGTTCTCGCGCACCTTTACGTGCAGAAAAAGATGCACCTTGTGGCCGAACAAGGTCTCCATCTCCGCCCGCGCCGTTGAGCCGAGTTCCTTGATCGTCGCGCCGCCTTTGCCGAGCACGATCGCCTTTTGCCCGTCGCGCTCGACGAAGATCGTCTGCTCGACGCGCGCACTTCCGTCCTTCTGGTCGGCCCACTGCTCGGTCACCACCGTCGTCGAATACGGCAGTTCCTGGTGCAGCCGGTCGTAGATCCGCTCCCGCGTAATCTCGGCAGCAAGCAGCCTAAGCGGAATGTCGGACGCCTGATCCTCCGGATAAGCCCACGGGCCCGGAGGCACTTGCGCCGCAAGATAACGCACTAAGTCCGCGGTACCGTCACCCTTCTCCGCCGAGATCATGAACACCTCGTCGAACTTGGTCTCGGCGCGAAACCGATCGACCAACGGCAACAACTGATCGCGCTTGATCGCATCGACCTTGTTCACGACCAAGATCGCCGACCGCCTGGCGTCCTTCAAACCCTGCACGATGCGCGACGTATCGCGCGCTGCAAGCCCACCCGGCTCGCCGACAAGCTCGGGCGCGTCGATGATCAGGCAAACCAAATCGGCGTCGGCGGCACCCGCCCAAGCTGCAGCGACCATCGCTT
>JBKJZU010000206.1:0-2636 GCA_046715015.1 Micropepsaceae bacterium | reverse complement strand
CATCATCATTGGAGCAGTTGGGCGGCGCTTGCGATCACGGTGATCGGCGTTGTCGCGGTGCTCAAGGGTGCGTCGCTTTTGATTGTGCCGGAACTCGACAGCGCCATGACGATCACCATCGTCAGGGTGCCACCGCTCCTGCTGATCGCGGTGATCCTCGAGCTCTTGCTCGGGATTTGGCTGAGCTTTGTCGGCTGGTTTGCGAAAGCGTAGGCGCTGGCGGCTCCAATATGCAGCCTATGAAAATGCGGGCGCCGGAACGTTGGTCCAGCGCCCGATCGCGTTCGTTAGAACGTCCAACTGAGGCGAGCGGTGACGAGGTGAACGTTCGCGTCGATGTCTTGGTGGTGCTGAACCGTAAAGGCGTTTACGTCCACGTTGGAGCGGTCGTCGGGCGAGTAGTTGCTGTAGTCGTAGCTGAGCCCCAAGGTCACGTTCGGCGCGATCAGGTGGTCGATGCCGACGCCGACCGTCCAGCCGCTTTCGCGGTCGGAGCTCGTGCTCGTCAACGTGCCGCTCGAAATGACGTTCGACCGGATGTCGATTTCCGCGTTCGCATAGCCGCCCTTCAGGTAGAGCAGCCAGTCACCCCACGTGTGTCCCAACTGCAGCACGGCCGTGAACTGGTCCGAGACCTCGAACGTGCGCGAACGGTTGCCAATGGCCAACGAGGTCACGGTGTCGTCGATGGAACCCGCCGTGTACGTCCCTTCGAGGCCCAAGATCCAATTGGGGCCTAAGTCGAAGCGTACGCCGAGCTGAGCGCCGCCGACGGGCGCACTATCGCTGAACGACAATGGTTCGGTAACCGGGAGCAACGGTTGGAAGTGCACGTAGTCTGCGTCCACGTTTCCAATACCGCCGTGCAGGCCGATGTAGACGCCCTCGAAATGCGTCGCGTTCGCGGCGGTGAACCAAGCGTAGCTGAGTGCAGCGGCCGATGCCGCCAATACGATTTTGATTTTCATTCTGTTCCCCCAATTGCCGGACAGGGGGTGGTCCGGCAGCCCAGAATTGCCTTACCACGGGCGCGGGGCGCCAAGCGTTCACATCCGGACACAGCGCGCAAATAAACGGCGCGAAAACATCGCGCGGTTGTGCGGCGGGTTTGGCGGCTCACCCGCGTGGGGAAATATTACTGGGCGCGGTCGGGTAATGGGGGTTTGTTTATTGTGTCCCCTTTACTTCCTCCAAAAATACCGCCCCCGCTGCGGGGCGGTATTTCCTTGATGCCTCACGCGAACTTCGTGAGGCGGCCGTGGATGATGTCGTGGGCTTGTTTCATGATGCGGTCGATCAGTTCTTTCACCGTCGGCACGTCGTAGATCAGGCCCACGACCATGCCGCACGACCAAGCGCCGGCGTCCATGGCGCCGTCCTTCATGATCTTCGGATAGACGCCGGCCACTTCGCCGATGATGTCTTCGAATTTCAGGTTCGCGCCCAGCGCCTTTTCTTTTTCGAGCAAGCGGTCGACGGCGGCGTTCTTCAGCACGCGTTCGGTGTTGCGCAGCGGGCGCATCACGAGGCGCGTGTCGAGTTCGCTTGCCGCCACGATCGCCTGCTTCACGTTCTCATGCACGGGCGCCTCTTTCGTGGCGATGAAACGCGTGCCCATGTTCATGCCGTCCGCGCCCATCGCGAGGGCCGCGACCAAGCTGCGCCCGTCGGCCATGCCGCCGGACGCCACGAACGGGATCTTCAACTCGTCCGCCGCGCGCGGCAGCAGGATCATGTTCGGCACGTCGTCTTCGCCCGGATGGCCGCCGCATTCGAAGCCGTCGACCGAGACCGCGTCGCAGCCAATCGACTCGGCCTTCAATGAATGGCGCACGGACGTGCATTTGTGGATGACCTTGATGCCGTTCTCCTTCAGAACCGGCAGCCACTTTTGCGGGTTGTTGCCCGCCGTCTCCACGTATTTCACGCCACCGTCGATGATCGCCTTGATGAAGCCCGGATAGTCCGGTGTGTTAAGCGCGGGCAAGAACGTCAAGTTCACGCCGAACGGCTTCTTCGTCATCTCGTGACAGCGGCCGATCTCTTTGGCGAGGTTCGCGGGCGTGCCCTGCGTCAAGCCCGTGATGATGCCGAGGCCACCCGCGTTCGACACCGCCGCCGCCATCTCGGCAAAGCCCACGAAGTGCATGCCGCCTTGGATGATCGGATGCTCGATGCCGAACATTTCGGTGATGCGGGTTTTCATGTGTGTGCTCCGTGGTTTGGAATGGCTTGGTACGGAGTCAATGACACGTCACCACCCCATTTGTCATCCCGGCCGAACGGAGCGGAGCGAAGTGAGAGCCGGGACCCAGGTGTGACAGGCTCAGTGTCGCCGCTCAGCGCGTCTCTCCTGGGTCCCGGATCGCTAGCTGCGCCGCGCAGCTTCGCAGCGGGCTTCGCTAACGTCCGGGATAACAATCTAGTAGCGAAGGAACGGTTGCCGCTCTGCGATCCAGGATTGTTCGTCGGGTTTCGTGAGTGCGTCGAGGTCGTTTGGCGTTGCGCTCTTGTCGTCCACCCATTCGCGTAGGAGCGGGCTGCCGTTGATGACGTCGATGGCGAGTTTTCCGGCTTCGTATTCGTAGGGGAAGTCGCGCCAGAGCGGATAGTCGCTTTGGAGGTTGCGGATCGCT
>JBKJZU010000205.1:0-3165 GCA_046715015.1 Micropepsaceae bacterium | reverse complement strand
CGCCAACATGCTCCAGGAACTGAAGGATCTTTGAATGCGGAGCAAGCAACAAATCACCGTTGGCCAGCACGTCCAGATTGTCGGCGAACCCAGGCACTTGAATCGCGGCACGCTTCGTCAATGCGTTTGTCGCCGGCTCGCGGTCATAGACATACACGGTCCGTTCCGAAGCCGCCGACAAATAGATCGACCGCCCGTCGGCGCTGACGTTGATACCGTTCGCGCCGCCGATCTCACTCAACGCCGTCGTGAACACCTGCCCGTCGAAGTAGCGTACGGTGGACTGCCGCAGCCGCATGTAATCTTCGGCCGACCGCTGCCAGCCGGAAACGTTGCCGTGATCGTTCGACACATAGAACGCATCCGCACCTACGCCGACGATATCGTTTGGCGACACCAAGTCCGCCCCGGCGACCGTCCGCCGATAGGTCAGCGCCGCTCCATTCACGTCGAAGATCTCAATCGTGTGCTTGCCGCCGGCATGACTGATGGCGAACAGCGTCTTGCGCCCGTCAGCCCCGCGATAGAGACTGATTCCGTGCGGTGAAAATCCACCAGGCAGAGCAGCTGCGGTCGCATCTACGGGCACCGCCTCGGGTGCGTTCAAATCGTACGTCCAGATGGCGCCGCGAACGTTAGCACCAATCGACCCACCCGGACCGATCACCTGCCGCCGATCGTAACCTGCGAGATAGGCAATCTTGGTATCTTGATCGATGGCAATGTCTTCAACGCCCACAATGCCGCCGCTGCTCACCTGCCGGCAGACCCCAACGGTCTTCGGCTGAATGTTCAGGAACACCCCGGCGTCGACCAAAAAGAAATAAACCCACACGCCAGCGCCTATCAGCGCGGCAAGAAACAACCACAGGAATAACCGGCCCATAACAGCACCACCTCCGAAATCTCGAACGGCAAGCTAACAGGACACTCAGCCCGGGTCGCAGGTCCTTTTGGCGCAGAGCGGATCGTGCGCACTGGCTGTTCCGTGCTAACCCTGAGACACCAACTCGCCTGAATCGCGAACGCCGTCCAATGGGAAACACGGGAACACTATGACGACGCCAACCATCCTCAGTCCCAACGAAACGCTCGGCCTCGCGGGGGCGTCCCTCGACAGCCGCGTTCGCAAAGCGGCGGGCCACATCAACGACCTGACGTTCGCTCAGATCGGCCAGCGCATCCGCGCCGACTCGGAGAAGAACGAGTTCACGTACGAACGCGACGGCAAGTTCGAGCCGATCCCCGTAATGCTGCGTCCGCTTCTCGCGATGAACGAACAGCTCGGCTACGTTCAACACGTTTGCCAGCGCCTAACCGACGCGCTGAAACGCTTGCCCTCGCTGTACATGAACGACCCGCAGATAAAGCACGTCATCGCCATCACGCCGGGCGAGGAAAGCTGGCTGCGCGACACCTGGACCCCAGCGCACGAACGCAACAACACGGTTTATGGCCGCCTCGACGCTGTATGCGACTTCACCGCGGCAGGTTGGCAAGACACGCTGCACTTTATGGAGGCAAACCTCTCCGGCGTCGGCGGTATCAACTACGCGCCGCTGGCCGAGCAGTTGGTCATGCGCGATATCGTGCCGACGCTGCTCGATCACGACCCCGCGCTCAGGATCGAATTGCCGCGCGATCAGCGCGACCTCTTCATTCAAACCCTGATCGATCACGCCCGCGCGCTCGGCCGGACGCGATGCCGACTGAGTTTTGTCGAGCCGAAATACGCCGAAGACGGCATCAACGAACAGTCCGTGCTGAGTTCATATCTTGCCAAGCGCCACAATCTCACCATCACGCACGCCGATCCCAGCGAGCTGCGCCTGAAGGACGGCGAGGTCTACTACGGCGACGAATGCGTCGACATTGCGTACCGCGACTACGAAGTGCGCGACCTCATCGAACTGGAAGAGGAACTGGGCAAACCACTGGACGCGATGCGGCAGTTGTTCAAGCAGAACCGTATCGTCTCCTCGCTCGTCGGCGACTTCGACCACAAAAGCTGCTGGGAAGTTCTGACCGACCCGGCCATCGCCGAGAAGTACTTCAGCGCCGAAGAATGCCGCCTGTTCCGCCGCCACGTTCTGTGGACTCGTATCGTCAACGACCGTAAGACGACGTTGCCGCACAACGTCGAGGCCGATCTACTCGAATACATGCGCCTGCACCGTGAGGAGCTGGTGATGAAACCGAACCGCTCCTACGGCGGCGAAGGCGTCACGATCGGTGCGTCAACGTCCGCTGCCGACTGGGAAAAGCTGATCAACGAAGCGGTCGCAAACGCCTCCGACACGGAAGAGAACTGGGTGGTGCAGAAGGCGACGCGCCTGCCCGTGCACGAATTCCCTATTGTGGGCAAAGACGGCCGCGTGTTTGCGGAGCCGTTCTACGCCGTCATGGGCTTCGCGCCGACCGAGAATGGTCTCGGCATCATGTGCCGCGTTAGCCAGAAGCAGGTCGTGAACGTCGCACAGCACGGCGGTATGGCAGCGGTCCTTGTGGCCCACCCGCCCCGCGAACTGCGCGTACCCAAGCGCTCGCAAGGCGGCCGCAGCGATGGCGCAGAAGAGGCCCTGCGCTCGAAGATTGCAGAGCTGCAGCATTTCGACAACGCGATCGCGCTGCTCGAATGGGACGAAGAAACGAATCTACCCGATGGTGGCCGCGACGAACGCGGCGAACAGCTCGCCACACTTGAATGCGCCCGCCACGCACTGCTGACCTCCGATCATCTAGGCGACTTGATCGAGGAAGTGGCGATCGCGCGCGACGGCGACGAACGCTGGCGCCGCGAAATCGAACTCTTGCGCGATCTCCGGTCGAGCGATCTCGCCATACCGGCCGACCTCGTGCGCGCCTACGCCGCCGCCCGTGCCCGCGCGACGGCGGCCTGGGAAGACGCCCGCGAAGCCAACGATTTCAATGTGCTCGCACCGGCGCTTGGTGAACTCGTCGCTCTCGCCCGGGAAACGTCGAAAGCGATCGACTGCGATATCGATCCTTACGACATACTGCTTGACGAATACGAACCCGGCATGACGCGCAAGCGCCTCGAGCCGGTACTGAACGACCTGCGAGCGCGCTTGATCCCCTTGGTTCAGGACACCGGCAAGAAAACAGCTTCCTGGCCGGAACAAACCGCACGCGGCCTTCCCGAAT
>JBKJZU010000204.1:0-10966 GCA_046715015.1 Micropepsaceae bacterium | reverse complement strand
ACACTAGCAACTTTAAGTTGAGCGCGGTTGTGGCCCGCTAAGTATCGCGCTGGACGTCGCCAGTGGCCGCTATATCGAGTGCCGCTCCCTGCGGCCGAGCGCTGCCGACTCCTACCCAAGTCCATCCAATCAACTACCCTTGGTTGTAGTACGAGTGGGGGACGAAATGCGGGTGATTTCTGGCGCACTACGCGCCGGGCGGGGCGCGGCAATGCGTGCGCTCGTGTGCGCGGCGGCCGCGGTGCCGCTGGTTCTTTCTCAAGCCGCGCAGTCCGACACGCTCGAGCAAGCGCTGGTCAAAACCTATACAACCAATCCGGACCTCGCGGCGGAGCGCGCGGGGCTGCGTACGATGGACGAAGAGGTGTCGCAAGCGCGGGCGAAGTGGCGCCCGTCGCTCAGCGCGGAAGCCGGTTACGAACTTTCCTCGGAAAGCGAGAAAACGGGCGGGACGCATTACGACAGCCGAAGCCGCAATTGGTCCGCCGAATTGGTGGCGCGACAACCGCTGTTCACCGGCGGCCGCAACGGCGCCGCACGCCGCATCGCGGATGCGCGCGTTCAAGCCGCGCGCGCAAGACTGCGCGGCAAAGAGCAGCACGTTCTCCTTGAAGCGGCGGCTGCGTTTGCGACCGTCGTGCGCAACGAAGCGATCCTCGATCTGGTGCGCGGCGACATCGCGCTTCTGCAGGATCTTTTCAAAGAGACCAGCGACAGGCACGACACCGGCAAAGCAACCGACAGCGACGTGGATCAGGTGCGGGCTTCACTCGAAGCCGCGCGCGCGCAGTGCATCGCCCGTCATGCCGCGCTGCAAAACAGCTGGCGCTCGTACGAGCAGGTGGTCGGCGAACCGCCGGTCATCGTTTCCCCCGCCGGCGAGACGGCGAATGTGAGCCCGTGCATCGATGCACGCAGCGAGCGTCGCAAGTCGGTGCTCGCCATGCCCGAAAAGCTCCCCCGCGTTCCGGCGGCGCTGAGCGAAGTCGAAGAGGCAGCGCAAGGCGACTTGCCGCAACTCGACGAGGCTAGGGCCGAGGAAGCCGTGTCACGCGGCGACGTGTCGGCGGCCTACGCCGAATTGCTTCCTCAGGCGGGCCTGACCGCCTCGATCGAAACGAGCGGCGACGACGTCGATCCGTCGTCGTTGAGCCGCGAAGCCACCGTCAGCGCCACGCTGCGGATTCCGCTTTTCAACACCGGCGCAGAGTGGTCGGAAATCCGGGCCGCGCGCGAACGCGCCAATCGGGCGCGCTTGGAAATCACGAGCGCGCAGCGGCGCGCGATGCGCGATGCGTCCACGGCTTGGTACGATCTCGTCTCGGTGCGGGCCGTGCGCGCGGTCAACAAGGTGCAGGCGCAAACGGTGCTTCGCGCGTTCGAGGGGCTCAGAAAAGAAATGGCCGATCCGAAGCTGCACCGCTCGGTCACCGATCTCTTGGGTTTGCGGCAAATCTATCTGGCGACCCAGATCGCGCTGATGGACAGCAACAGAGACGAAGCGATTTCGGTGTTCCGGCTGCTTGCTGCGACCGGCAAGCTCAACGCGCGGGAACTGAATCTGCCGGTTGAGACTTACGACGCGGAGGCCAATCTCAAACGTCAGTCGGGAAGATTCGTCGGCGACACGATCAAGGGCGAGTAGCGTTTGGTCGCCCTGGGACCCCTGGGGCCGCTTTTTCATCTGCCGATCGCGCGGGTTCGCTTGGCGTTCGCCGCTCTGATTCTGGCTTTTGGCGGAACCGCGGCCAATGCCGCTCCAAACTGGAGTCAGGCTTGCACCGCAAACAACAATTTCGGTCTGAGCCACGGCGAATGTACGAGCGTCTTGAACGGCTATTACAACGAAGGCAAAGGCAACAACGACGTTGCCGCCTACTGCAAGTTCATCAAGGCGCAGTACCCGGCGTTCTTCGACGCGAATTTCAAGAACGTCGGCGATTGCATCGCCAAGCTTAAAGCCTACTTCCCCGGCTAAGCCCGTGACGGGCGCGCAAGGCAACTGCCCATGCGCGCCCGCAATCGCTTCGCGGTTCGCCGGCGGAAGACTACGGCGACAGGTGATTGGCGTGCACCCAGTATCATGTCACCGTATGTTTCCCCTTGTTTTGAGGCAGAGGCCAGCCGCGCCGCACGGTCAATTGCGTGCAGGGTGAGCGAGGTGGCCGTCCATAAAAAACGGAGCCCGGGGGACCGGGCTCCGCGTTGTCGATTCAGCTCTTCGAACGGGGCTTAGCGGTTGCCGCGGGGGCCTTCGCCGAGTGCCCAGAAGACGTGCGTGATCGTCCTTTGGCCAGGACCGTCGACACGCTCAAAAATGTGCGGGCGACCGTCACGCAGGAAGGCGACGGCGCGGCCCCATCCCGCCGGCGTGTCCGGCGTATCGACGGGCACGGCCCTGCTGCTGACCGCAAAGGCCGATTCCAGGTGGTTGTAGATATCCAGAAGCTGCTGGTAGTCGTGCGCGTCCGGATGCTCGTTGCCGGCCGGGAGGCTGGTGTAGTCCATGCAGGAATTCGTGTTGTCGGTCGAGAAATCCTCGTCCTGATGGCCGAGGCCGTAGTCGTGGCCGATCTCCTGGCACGTCACCAGCGCACGCCAGGACGGCGTGTTGTAGCTGGGCGTGTCAAAGTACGTGTCGTTCAATTTCGTCGTGCCTTGCACGATGTGCCCGCCGGACAGCGAGATCGTCGCGATGCCGAGCCAGCCGTTGTTGCCGTATCTGCCGTTGCACACTTGAATCGTGCCGGCAACGGCACGGCAGTTCTTCGGGTTTGTGCTGCCCGGCACCAGCGGCGATTGAATGACCGTCGATTGGTTCCAGTCCGCCACGGCGGTCTGCAAATAGGTGTCCCACTGCGAACTCACGTTGTCGCCGACCGAAACTGTCAGCTGCGCCGTCGTGCGCTTCCAGTGATAGGTGCTCCACGCGTGCGACGCGAGCGCGGGCACTGCGAGGGCGAGCAGCGGCGCGGCGATCGCGGCGCCCCAAATCAGACGGCGTCTTCCCGAAGAGTGCATTTTCACGTTTAGGCATCCTTTCTGAATGAAGAACAATGAGCATCCGGTGGCTGCAAGTCGCCCAGTGCACGCACAACTTTTCCTGGAAGATCGAACCACCCCGGCTCATCGACGGCCGGAGGCTAGCAGCGATGCGGCAAAGGTCAATCAGCCCGCCGGATTGAACTGCGCAAAGCGTAACGGCGGCTACGTCGCGGCGAGCCCTATCCTCGGCGGCGGCCTGCATTGCGTCACATTCGTTCGCGCGCGCGGCTGCGTTTGTACGATTTTCCCTGTTGCGCCGCACAACGTTAAGGTTGTGCCGCCTCGCCCGGGCGAATCGTGACGGCCTCGGCTTGCGGTGGCGGCGAGGATGGTTCTGCGGGTGCTGCGCTGACGTCGAACCGCCGGTGGCGAACGATATGCGGCGTGATGACGATGTAAAGTTCGGTCTTGGTTTTCGTCGACTTTTCGAGGCTGAACAATTCGCCCAGAATCGGGATGTCGCCCAAGAGCGGCACCTTGAATTCGGACTTGATCTCGTTGTCCTGCGTGAGACCGCCGATCACGAAGGTTTCGCCGTCGCGCACGGAGGCCGAAGTTTCCGCCTCGCGCTGGCTGATCGTGGGATAGCCTTGCGAGAACCCCGTCACGCTCGAGACCACGCCGTAAATTTGCGACGTGACAAAACCGTCCGAGCTGATGCGCGGCGCGATCTGCAGCGTCACGCCGACGTTCACGTATTGCACCTGCTGCGACACGCCGTTGACGCCGGACAAGGTGATCGCCGTCAGGATCGGCAACGCGTCGCCGGTGATGATCTTCGCCGTCGAACCGCTTTGCGCGACGATGCGGGGCTTCGAGACGATGCGCCCCTCGCCTTCTTGGACCTGCGCGTACAGCGAGGCTTGCAACGCGGCGCTGTCGAGCCGGTTGGTTCCGAAGCCGAACGGGATGAACTGGCCCGCTTGCACGGTGCCGACGGCCATCTGCCCGCTCGCGTTGTTGAAGTCGATCCCGATGTTGCGCGCACCGGTTTCGGTCAGTTCGACGAATTGGGTTTCGAGAATGACGCTGTCGACCGGCACGTCGATGAGGGCGATCTGCGCCTTCAATCGCGCGATGCGCTCGGGCGAGCCTTTGATCCAAATCGCGTTGAGGCGGCGGTCGATGGCGAGACTGCTGTCGACCGATTGGCCGAGCGGCTTGTCGTCGTACACGGGCTGCGGCGGACTTGCCGTGTAGACCGCGCTGCCGGTTCCGGGCGAGCCGAAGCCAGGCTCGCGCCGGATGAAGACGTTGTTCGACTTGACGGTAATGCCTTCGGTCAACAAACCGACGACCTCGCTGACGTCGGCATATTTGAGCATGACGAGTTCGTAGCCGTCTTGGCCCGGCAGCGGATCGAACGCGCGCGGCAGCGGGCTGCCTGGAACCGGCGTCGTCTCGTCGTTGTCGTAGGGCTGCGCAGCGGCGCCGGCGCCGGCCGGCTGTCTGCCGGTGAGGCGGCCGACGGTGATCAACAGCTTTCGCGTTCCCCCGGACGAGGTGGCGATCTTTGCCGGACCGGCGGCCGCGAAACGAACGATCAGCGCAGATCCCGTTTGCTCGAAATCGAGGTCCCTGACCAGTCCGGTGAGTCCGCGGGGCGAGACCGCGCCTTGCGCGCGGCTGGTCTCGGTGAAGATGATCGCCGGCCTGGCCGGATCGCCGGCGGCAGGGGTCGCGTAGTCGGCGACCTTGTCGGCGAACGCGAATTCGAAAATGGCTTGGTTCGTTCCTTCGGCGATCAACCTGATCTCGACAAGCGACGAAGCGCCTTGCGCAAGGACGGCGTGCGCCGTGGCCAGCGCGAGCACCGCCATCAGCGCGACACAGAAGAATGAGGAACGCGTACGCATCACGTTACGGTGTCGATCCAGAAGGAGCGGCATGGGCATCCCCGAATCAGGCCCATGCCATCGGTTCTAACACGCAGACTCAGGCGTCCCGAGGCTCATGACCGGCGGCGGCAGCGCCTCACAGGCGCGAAAGCCGACGCGCTTTGCGGGTGCGAAGTCGCTGGACTGATGCAAATGCAACATGATTCGCGTGCGCGGCGTCCGGCGCCGTCAGTCACCCGCAGCTTCGGACGTTGCAGCGCGAACGCGCAGCCGCTGGCGTTGTAGCCCACGCGAAAGCGAACCCCGGCGGTGGTCGCCCGCGCCGGATTTGGGCTAACGCCGGCTGCGCTCGTTCAGACGCTGGCGCGCGCCGGCAACCGCAGCTTGGCCGTTTGACGCGGGGCGGCGAAGTCTGCCTCGGCGTCCGTCATGCGCCCGGCGTTTTGGGGCGCCAATCTGAGTTGGTCTTCCATCGCCCACGCCCTTTTCTCGTAGGCGATCGCCACGCGGCGCAGGCGGTCGGCGTGGAAGGGGTCAGCCTCTGCGTTGGCCATCGCGCGCATTTGCCCAGCCAACGCGTAGTACTTCTTTGGATTCTCGAGAATTCCCATGTCTGTTCATCCCGCCGTTCCGGCGACAAGCCATTTCGCTCCACGCATTAAACAGCCCGGGGGCGCTTTTAGTTCCAACACATTTTTCGACCGTCCACAGGACGGATTGTCGCTTCGCCTTCCGGCGAACCCGCAGGGCTCGTCCCCGTAGCAACGACGCTGAGCGGGCCAAGCGCGGCTAAGCCCGCCTTCCGCATGCTGCGCCGCGGCGAAAATGGGTCGATTCCTCCCGGCTTTACTGTCGTTGACCAACACAGCGGACGGCGAATTGACTAGGGGGGGGGACGAAATGGGGTATCCTGACGAAAAGGTCGGTCCTCCCGGCAGCCGGAAGAGTTGTGTGGTGACGCCACGCATCGGCGGGGTTTAGGCGCCTTTCTCTCGAGACTTGTAGGCATGCGGATGTTGTTGCGTTTGACGCAGCGTCCGAACGGCGGCGCTTGCCGCCAAGGCATTTGACAAGACGGTGTCGTCCGGCTCTCAGGTGCCGGGAAGTAAAGAACGTGTCGAAGCTGCTCTTTGACGGCGCTGCGCCGTTGGTTGCCATGCCGCTGGTTGTCGGAATCGGCGCCTCGGCAGGCGGGCTGAACGCGTTCAAAAAATTCTTCGCCCATATGCCGGCCGACAACGGCATGGCGTTCGTTCTGATTCAACACCTCGATCCGCATCACGACAGTCTGCTTGTCGATTTGATCGGCAAACAAACGGGCATGAACGTCGTGGCGGCGCGCGACGGCGAGCGGCTGACCGCCAATCGCGTTTTCATCATCCCGCCCAACGCGACGCTGACGATCAAGGACGGCGTGCTTCGTCTGACAAGTCCGGCGCCGCCGCGCGAGTCCCGCCGGCCCATCGACACGTTCTTCACCTCGCTCGCCGACGATCAGGGCGAGAACGCGGTGTGCATCGTGCTGTCGGGAACGGGAACGGACGGCACGCAGGGGCTGAAAGCGGTCAAGGAAAGCGGCGGGCTGACGCTCGCGCAGGCCGAGTTCGATCACCACGCGATGAGCGGTATGCCCGACAGCGCGGTCGCAACGGGGCTCGTCGATCAGGTGATGATGGTTGAGGCGATGCCGGCGCGGTTGATGGAGCATCGTTCGCATCTGTTCGACGTTGCCGGACAGAAAGACGAGAACGGCACGCGCACCGACACGGCCGAACACCTCAAGGCGATCAGCGCCATTCTGCGGCGCGGGATCAGTCACGATTTCGGGCAATACAAACAGAACACGCTGGTCCGGCGCGTGCAGCGGCGCATGCAAGTGCTGCAGATCAGGACCGTGCCGGCCTTCATCGCGCATCTGGAGCAGGAGCCGCGCGAAGTCGAGTTGCTGTTCCGCGAGATTCTGATCGGCGTCACGCAATTCTTCCGCGATCCGGAGGCGTTCGACGCGCTGGCGACCACCGTCATTCCGAAACTGCTGGCGAACAGGCAACGGAACGATCAGGTCCGCGTCTGGGCGCCGGGGTGTGCTACGGGCGAAGAGGTTTACTCGATCGCAATTCTGTTCCAAGAGGCGCTGGCGCATCATCCGAACCCGCCACGCGTGCAGATTTTCGGCAGCGATATCGACGACCGGGCTATCGCGAAGGCGCGCACGGGGCGCTATCGCGGTCCGCTTCTGGGTGTTTCGCCCGAACGGCTGGCGCGCTGGTTCACGCCGCTCGAAGACGACTATTGCGTGGCGAAAGACGTACGCGAGATGTGCGTGTTCTCGGCCCATAGCCTGATCAAAGATCCGCCGTTTTCGAAGCTGCATCTCGTGTCGTGCCGCAACGTGATGATCTATTTCGATCGGGATCTGCAGGATCGCGCGATCCGCAATTTCCACTATGCGTTGGCGCCGGCCGGGTTTCTGTTCCTGGGCGCGTCGGAGGGCGTGACACGCAACGCTTCGATGTTTGCGACGGTGGACAAGAAGCATCGCATCTTCGAGCGGCGAAACCTGTCGCGACCGTCGTTGCCCGACTTTCCGATCGCGCCGGATGCGCGGCTTGTCCAAGACGGCGCCGGATCAGCCCGCGCCACCGAGGACCGGATCGACAGGGCTGCGCGGCGGTTGATGGCGAAGCATTCGCCGGCTTATGTCGTCGTCGATCAGGAATCGCAGATCGTGCGCTTCTCCGGCGGCGAGTTCGGCGCGTATCTCGAACCGTCGTCGGGTGTGGCGACGCTGGACCTCTTCGCCATCGTGCGCAAGTCGCTGCGCGCGGCGGTGCGGAGCGCGGTTCAGACCGTGCGCCGCAAGCGCGAACCGGTCGTCACCGAGAATCTGAGCGTGACGGTCGACGGGCGGCGGCGGTTGGTCACGCTGATCGTCGAGCCCATGATCGACGAGAGCGCGGAGACGGGCTTGTGCCTGGTCGCGTTCCGCGATGCGGGCGAGGTGAAGGGCGCGGCGAAGGGTCGTGCATCCGACGCCGGCGGAATGGCCGGCGACTTGGAGCACGAGCTTTCGGCGACGAAGGCGTTGTTACGCGGGTCGATCGACGAATTGGAGACGGCGACGGAGGAAATGAAATCCTCGAACGAGGAATTTCAATCGGTCAACGAAGAGCTGCAGGCGTCGAACGAAGAGCTGGAAACGGCGAAGGAGGAGATGCAGTCGGTCAACGAAGAGCTGCAAACCATCAACTCCGAGATGATCGACAAGAACGCGCTGTTGATGCGGTTGAACAGCGACTTTCGCAATCTGCTCGACAGCACGCAGATCGCCACAATTTTCCTCGACAACGAACTGCGCATCAAAAGCTTCACGCCCGGCATGGTGGACTTGATCCATCTGCGCGAGAACGATCACGGACGGCCGGTCACGGAACTGGTGAGCCGCTTGAACTATGCGGGCCTCGAGCAGGACGCGCGGGAGGTTCTGCGCACGCTTGGCATGGTCGAGCGCGAGGTGCGCGGCGGTCAGGGTTTGGTCCTGATCATGCGCATCCGGCCGTACCGCACCGTCACCAACGTGATCGACGGCGTCGTCATCACCTTTGTCGACGTGACGGCGCGCACGGTGCTCGAGGACGCGTTGAAGGAGAGCGAGCGGCGGCAAGGGGCGATCATCCATCAAGCGACCGCCGGCATCGTGGAAACCGATCTCGACGGACGTATGACGTTGGTCAACCCGCTGTTCTGCCGCATCGTGGGACGCACAGCCGAGGAACTGATGGGCACGCGGTTGCACGAGATCACCCATCCCGCCGACCTGCCGCAGACAGTGGCGCTGTTCGAACAGCTGACCGTAGAGCGCCTTGGGTTCGAGCTGGAGCAGCGCTATGTGCGGCCCGATGGTGCGGCCGTGTGGGTTCACAACAGCGTGTCGCCGATCGTCGATGCGGAAGGCCGCCTGCATCGCGTGCTTGCCGTCGTTCTGGAAATCACCGAGCACAAGCAGGCGGAGGCGCATCGCGAACTTCTGCTGCACGAACTCAGCCATCGGGTGAAGAACACGCTGGCCACAGTGCAATCGATCGCGTCGCAGACGGCGAAAGGCGCGACGAGCGCGAACGAGTACCGCGACGCGTTCATGGCGCGTCTCGGCGCCTTGTCGGCGACGCACAATCTGCTGCAAGCGGGCGACTGGCACGGCGTGTTGCTGCATGACGTGGTGCATACGGAATTGTCGCCCTATGCGGCGGATGCCGCCGCGCGCTGGACGCTGGCGGGGGCCGACGTGTTGCTCAAGCCCGACACGGCGGTGGCGTTGGGTATGGTCGTTCACGAGCTGACGACGAATGCGGCGAAATACGGCGCGTTGTCGAATGCGCAAGGACGGATCGATGTTTCGTGGACGCTGGCGGCGAAAGGCACCGGGCGCCTGCTTCGGTTCGTCTGGCAGGAGTCGGGCGGGCCGCCGGTGAAGGCGACGCGGGGCAAAGGTTTCGGCACACGCCTCATCACGGAAGGTTTGGCGCTGCAGCTGGATGCGACGATCGGGCTTGAGTTTGCGGCTGCTGGCGTGCGCTGCACGATCGACGTGCAACTGCCGGAGGCGCGGACATGAGTGCGCTTGCGGGGCGGCATGTTTTGATCGTCGAGGACGAGATGATCGTCGCGCTGGATCTCAGCGATATCGTCGAGCGGCTCGGTTGCACATTCGCCGTCGCCGGGCGCGTGGGCAAGGCGGTGCAGCTGGCCGCAGCGCAGCGTTTCGACGTCGCAATCCTAGATCTGAATTTGGCGGGCGAAGCGGTCTATCCGGTCGCCGACGAATTGCGCCAGCGCGAGACGCCGTTCGTGATCGCGAGCGGCTATAGCGCGGATGGGATCGAGGCTGCCTACCGCAACGGTCCGTTGCTTGGTAAACCCTACTCGGAGCATGACGTCGAGGCGGTGTTGCTGCGGGCGTTGGATCTTGCGAGCGCCGACAGTTAGCGAAGGCCGCGCGGGTTCAGGCGTTCGTTGTGGGCGGGCGACGGATTGGCGAATTTGGCGAAGGACGTGCGCTTGGGCATCGCGCCCATGGCGGTCATTCGTATGCGGACGATTTGGCGCATGCGGTTGATTGGGCGTATGCGGACGATTTTGCGGGGTGCGCGAGGCGCCGGATCGTCATCCGTCATCGGCTCATCCGGGCCCGTGCCTTTGGCCGTTGTCATTGCGCTCACCACGCCGATTGCGGGGAACGCCGACGACTTGCCCCGTTTGCAGCATACTATAACGACACACGCGTGAGTGGGTTCCCCCTTGGGCGGCGGTTCTGATATTTCGCGAACGGGTGGCGGCGCGCAGCCGCGGGCCGGAGGCGAGCGGCGCGAGCCCCGGGGGAAGAGCTCGCGCCAGTGCAAGTTACCGGACCAAACCGGGGAATGGAGTTGGCCGGTAACAAGGTAACGCGCACACCGGCGATTTGGATGGACTTGGGCGCAAAGATTTGCGCGAAGCTCTCGCCGAGGCGCTCGTGTCGAGGGCCCGCGCGTCACGGCCGCCCTCACTTCGGCCGCAAGGACCGCACGATCTTGTCGAATTGGGCTTTGTAGCGCTCGAAGCTGTCCTGCAGGACGTAGCACCCGGCATCGAACAACCTGCCCGGCGTCACGATGAAGCCGATGCGCGCCTTCGCTTTGTTGGCTATGATTTCCACGGTTGCGATCTGCAAAACCTTGCCGCCGACGGGGACGGCAGCTCTGTCGCTGATGCGCGTGTCTTCCGCTTTCGTCGACAAAAAGTCGTTCCAAGCTGCAACCGAAAGCGGCGCGCCGTACTCCTTATTCAACGCGGCCTGGGTGCCCTTGATCAGCGGTTGGTCGACGAAATAGACATTGCAATTGGCACCATCGTCCGTGCCGCCACCGGGCTTGGCCGTGATCAGGCCGTCCGCATCTTTGGCCCCCACTTCCCAGCCGGCCGGGAATTCGATTTCGTATTCGGGTTCCTTGAGGGTGAAGGCCGTCAAGACTACGCAGAGCGTTGTTAGAGCTAGAACACGGATGCGGCGGCGGCTTAACACATCGATCTCCTATCGAACGTGG